>NZ_JBSQBN010000233.1:0-1789 GCF_053850585.1 Shewanella sp. A22 | reverse complement strand
GCCAAACAATTTAAGTTAGAAGGCAAGCGAGAGAGGAGTTATCCACGCTGCTTAAAAGTCAGTAAAAACAAGTATCCGGTAGCAAAAAGAAAAAGTGCCGCTCACCTTAAGTGAACGGCATTACGCAGATAGCGCCTTTTTTATGTTTGATGCTGTAATCTTACCCGTGAATATTATTCGCTAAAAATAGTGTTAATCCATAACCTATGCAGTAACACAATAGTAATGCAGGGACATATTTTAAATAACTTACGAAGGTCAGCTCTTCTACTTTACTCATCGCGATAATGCCAGATGCCGAACCGATAATTAACAACGACCCACCAACCCCAACAGAATAGGTTAAGCCTAACCATTGTGCGGTTGTTAAAATTGGATCCGCTTTTAATAATGCAGCAGTTAACGGTACGTTATCTAATAATGCTGAACCCACACCCGTAAAGAAATTAGAAATACTTGGGTTATACATACCATACACTTTGGTTAATAAATTAAGTGTGCCAATTTCTTTAAGCATGCCAACAAGTAGCAAGATACCTAAGAAGAACAAGAGAGTGTCAAATTCAACTTGGCGAATATATTCTAAGACTTGCACTTCTTCTTTTTTACTTTTATTGGTATTGCCCACTAAAAACATGACAGATAAACCGAATAAAAAGGTCAGTACTGGTGGAACGCCAAAGAGCACATTAAGCGCCATGGTTAAAATGATGGTTGTGAAGAAAATTAAGCCAATGACGATATCAACAGTATTGTAGCTTTGTTCAATTGGCGAGGTGCTTACATGGCCTTCAGCCTTGAGTGAAAACAATATTGCTAAAACCATCACGCTGATGCCTGCTGGAATAAACAAAATTAATAATTCAGAAATATGCACTTTACCAGCAAGGAAAATCATGAGTGTTGTGACATCACCTGTGATTAACGCCACTCCACCTGAGTTAACGGCAAAGATAATGAGTACTGCCATGCGACGACGCATTTGCTTGTCTAAGTTAAAGGTGGTTAATAACCCTAAAGACACCAGTGTCGCTGTCACGTTGTCACAAAAAGTGGATAAGATTAAAGCAAACATCCCGACTTGGAGCATTAACATGCGAACTGACACTTGCTGTGGAAAGATTTTCTGCACTAGCACTTGGATCATGCCTTTGGCATTAAGGTAAGCGACAAATGTCATGGTGGACATTAAAAATAACCATAAAGTGGCAATTTCTAATAAGTTTTCATTAAGTTCTTCGCCAACTAGTTTGCTGCTTTCTGGACTTCCAGAAGCGATGAACAAGCTGATCCAAGCGATACAACCAAGAAACAAGGTGGTTTTTGCTTTATTAATGTGGGTAACTTCTTCAAGCACGATACTTAACAGTGCAAGCACCGCAAGTGATATAAGAAAGGTATGTAGCATGACTGCAATTCCAACTTTGTGTTGTAGGTTATCAAAATGATGACCTTGAATTTTTGCTAACCTAATTTAACCGTTAATTTTAAGGTTCAATTAAGCTTTCCATTTTTTGCGGTGCGATCACATCACACAATGCGCCATTTCGCAACATGGATCACGGTTATTTTTGGTGAAAGTAGACCAAAGTCGTGCGGAGAAAAAAGCGTTGGAGGAAATAGAGGAAGAGTGGTTTGTTATACCAATCTCATTAAATATCTGGTCAGTTCAGAGTCTCTCAGGTTTTTCAATTCAAGGCACATTGATATAGAAATGGTTGTTGCCTTTTAAATCGATGTAACACAGAAGTGGAATACCTGAGAGACTCCATTCTGGCGGGTTTCAAAG
>NZ_JBSQBN010000232.1:0-1829 GCF_053850585.1 Shewanella sp. A22 | reverse complement strand
TATTTTTTTCCATAAAAAATAACACATTCCCACCCTCCATGGCGGTCAGATGCTGGAGGTAGAGTAACGCAGGAGCTTGTTACCGAGGATCACTATTCGCTTCAATCATCTGCCTTGCCTACAGCACGTTAAACTCCCGCTGAAAGATCACATATTTAATAGGATTGGTATAATATGTTTGTATTTTATGTTGGCCGCTCTTAGGCGGCTATTGAATATTTAGATAAAGGTTATAGCGTGAAAGGTTTAGTTGTCTCTTATCTATCAAGTAAGAAATATGGTTTTATTAATGGTGATGATGGTGAAAGTTACTTTTTGCATTTTTCGAGTTTGCTTGATAAGTCATCAGAAAATAAGCTGGTAAAAGGTGTTATTGTTGAATTTGACCCTACCCCAACGCCTAAGGGGCTTGCAGCAAAGAGTGTGAGTATTCAAGAAGTTTACCTTGAGAAAAAAAAGGTTAACTTTTTTATGACTAAACAGAAAACACCAAAGCACCTAACGGTAGAAGCATCACATCTAATTAGTACTCGCTTTTTTAAAGACCCTAATGTTGGGCGTGAACACATAAAACAGCTTGCCATTGAAGCTGGAGGGAACGCTGTTCTTGGTCTTGATTTTGAGAAAAAAACGTTTTCGTCGGGTAACTATAAATATACGATGCATGCATTTACTGGTCATTTAGCGTTGGTAACCGAGAATGTACCTTGCAGTAGCCAACAAATTGAACTTGAATCGCACCGTGAATTTGTTTCTTTATGTGAAAATATGCACCGTCAGTTTGAAGCAATCCAAGAGCGGGAAAGCCAAGCAAGGGAAAAACAGTTGTCGAGTAACTATACTGGGTGTTTAATTGTACTTGTGATGTTATGTGTATTTGTGATTGCTGTGTTGGCCAACTAGAAGAGTTATTTGATACTCAAATTTTTGGCGTTTTTTAAACGTAGAACGCTAATCGCTGTAACTCTGTAATATCTCTTTTAACGCAGTAGAAATACCCAACAAACGCTGCCATAAGAGGGCGGCTAAAAATGTTTTACTCTATGTTGAGCGATTTTTTGCTTAGATAGCTATACCGCAATCCAGTTGCAAAAATTTAACCAGCAAAGATTAACGGGCTCTAGTATCGAACTCTGATAAAGCAATATGGTTGAATGCGATCTAAATTGTACTTGGTTGGTTTTTATGTGCATTTCTCTAGAATATAGTGAGATGCATTCTTTAGTACTTGGGTAAGTTTTGAGATATTAGCGATGCATGAAGATATCATTATTCGACTTCCATCCCTCATTCATCGTATCGGCGGTGATAAAACCAAGCAAGCTAAAGCGATAGCAGAGCAATGCCATTGCGTGCTTAAGCGTGTGCGACGTTCTCGACATTGGCAAGTGTCTGGTGAGGCCATTAATATTCAACTATTTACACAAGGATTAACCACCTCAGCCGATGACGGCTTTCGGTACCTTATTCATAAAATCGAAACGGCGTTGTTGGATCATGCTGATAAGTTGGAGCCTTTAGACGCTAAACTTGTCAGATTAATAAATGATAACCCAGGTATAACCTTAGGAGAGCTCTTAGCGCAAACACGATGCACAATAGCAGAGGCAAGAGTGGCACGTTTCAATGCTGAGATTTAATGCTTGCTTGATGTTAATAAAATCATAAAGGTGTGAGTAAGGCGTGAACACTACCTGAGTGCGAGACTGTAACTAATTTTGTGTAACTGCTTATCAAAACGTACTCTATTGAGAGTTAAGGATAGGCAGATACTCATGAACAAAAAAGATATTGAAGCTTTTGCTAAAGAAGCAGCTAAAAGCATTAAA
>NZ_JBSQBN010000231.1:0-1832 GCF_053850585.1 Shewanella sp. A22 | reverse complement strand
TCTGCTCCGCAATACCACCAATCACACTTAGTACTGTATTAATTTTTTGAGATTGCTCACTCAATGATTTAACGTCTGCAGCAGCATTGTCAATTTGAGACATTAAATTAGACACTTCCGTTAACGAAGTATCTACGCAATCTTGTGCTTTAGACACATTGTCTGAAGCTGCATGGGTTGCATCTGCCACCAAACTGGTATTGTGGGCGACATCGTTAGCCGTTGCCGACATCTCTGTGATAGCGGTGACAATTTGATCTATCTCGTTATTGTGATTGTAGAGTTGCTCTGTCATTGACGATGTTTGACCGCTAATGCTTTGAGCAGCTTGTTTCACTTTATCGGTGGCTCCTGCCACATCGCCAATAATATGCTGTAATTTATCGACAAACAGATTAAATGCACTGCCTAATTGCCCAATTTCATCGCTACTGGCAACCTCTAAACGTTTGGTTAAATCCCCTTCGCCTTTGGCAATATCATTGAGTGAGGTTGCCATATTTTGAATTGGCACCACCATTTTATGAGCTATCACCACCACCACAAAAGCCGTTACACCGGTAAGGCCTAATGCAATTAATAAAGACAGGAATGCTTTTTGATGCATCTCTTCCATTTTATAGGTTTCATATGCCGCAATAGACTCTTCAATATCATCAACATAAGCACCAGAGCCTAACATCCAGTTAGTATTAGGGATCATTACAGCGAAACCCAGTTTTTCAATCAGCTGGTTACTACCCGGTTTTTGGTAATAATAAGAAAAACTCCCCTTACCCGATTTTGCAGCATCTAATAAGCCAACAATAATTTTAGTGCCATTAGGGTCGGTCATATCAATTTTATTTTGGCCTTCAAGCGCTGGGATCGTCGGATGAAAGATATTCACTCCCGCATCATCATAGATAAAAAAATACCCTGCGCTGCCAAACCGTAAATCCCTTAATGCTGCATTAACATTTCCTTTGTCACCTAAAGCAAGTTGATACTCAACGACGCCCTGGGCAATTTGAATAGACTCTTTAAGCTGGTTTTGACGCTCTGAAATTAACTCACTGCGAAAGTTTTCAATGTCTTTTGTCAACAATGCGCTTTCATTCACATAAAAAAGGCTTAATAACACAGTGAGGATTAATGAAATAGGGATCAATGCTAACCCCAGTAGTTTATTGCGCAGTGAAGATCTCAGCATAATAACAGGCCTTCTAAAGTTATGAACTAGTCTAACAATCATAGACTAATTTTTATCAATGTTTACATTAATGAACAAACCCTTACAGCACAATACACTGAAAAATATTGCCCAAATATACTATGTACGTATCTGTTTACATCAGTAACGAATCTGTCTTACAACAACTAAACCAATAACTATCCATACGAACATGAGATTCAATTAATTAGCAGTCTCAAAGTTATAATAATCATTGTTACGTGTATCTCGATCCCAACGCAATTTTCTCGATAGGTCCATGAATCATATAAAAAATGAACCACTTCGGGTTCATTTTTTTATGGGATATCACCCAATCGTTATATTTTGAACTGACCAACGAGTTGCGCCAAGGTTTGTCCCTCATTGGCAACATTTTTACTCATACTCGATGCATCTTGGCTGGCCGCTAAGAGCATATTAACAATCTCTTGCACTGAATTAACATTACGATTAATTTCTTCTGTCACCGAACTTTGTTCTGTGGCCGCTGTGGCAATTTGAGTGCTCATATCATTAATGCTGGTCACTGACGACGTGACTGCACCTAAGCTTTCAGAAATCGCCCGAGAAGACTCTACCGAACTTAAACAGCTAGTTTGGCTTTCTTGCATGGTTT
>NZ_JBSQBN010000230.1:0-1856 GCF_053850585.1 Shewanella sp. A22 | reverse complement strand
TATTTTAAATTAGGTGGGAACATTCATGGCATTTGGTGATCAAATTTATCGCCAAACAAAAATTACCACGAGTAAATGCCATGAATGCAAAACAAGTTTTATCAAAATGTCTCTCACTTGTCACCCCGTTAATGCACAAAACTCGCCGACAAAGTCTGTTCTCTGCAATTGAAAGCTCAATGAATGGTGGAGCATTATCAATCACAGGGCTTGGCCGTGATATTGAAAGTAAAGCTAAGGAAAAACATAAGATTAAGCGGGTTGATAGGCTTTGTAGTAATCCTTATCTTCATCGTGATATTGAGTTCATTTATACCCGTATGACCTACTTGCTCGTCGGGAAAATGAAGCAACCCATCATTCATATCGATTGGTCAGATCTTGATGACCGTAAGCAGCATTTTCTCATTCGAGCATCTTTGGCGGCTCAAGGGCGCTCATTGACACTTTATGAAGAAATACATCCGCTAAACAAAAAAGAGAAGCCTAAAACTCATCTACTCTTTTTGACCAAACTTAAGGCGATGCTACCTGATGACTGCAAGCCTATCATCGTGACTGATGCTGGATTTCGAATACCATGGTTTAAACAAATACTGTCACTTGATTGGGATTATGTGGGGCGATTCAGAAACAGAACACATTGTAGAAAAACGATTGTTCATCATTGGTATCCAGTCAAAAGGCTATACATACAAGCAAGTGCAAGAGCTAAGAATCTTGGGGTATATTTTTTAGGTGAGCAGGCGTCTTTCTGTTCACGCTTAGTGATCTTCAAACGTACAGATAAAGGAAGAAAAGATAGAACTGCAACGGGTGATAGAACCAGACGGAGCAAACAATCTCGGTCAAGTGCAGATCGTGAAAAAGAGCCTTGGTTACTTGCTACATCACTTTGTCATTCAAGTGCTACAGCCAAACGAGTCGTAAAAATTTATGCGACTAGAATGCAGATAGAAGAAAGCTTTAGAGATGTTAAAACGGGTCTAAACAAAAAAACGAAGCCACCCATAATTTACAAAAGTAACTTAACTCTTTTTCATAAACAAAAAAACGAAGCCACCCATAATTTACAAAAGTAACTTAACTCTTTTTCATGGCTTTGGCGAGGGTTACGATTGAAGTGATCAACTCATCAATTTTTATCGATATAGCTAAAATATTATCGTTAAATGAGTGATTTATGTGTCATCTAAGAAATTTAGCACAGCAGAGAACATTGATAGCTATCAAGCATAAGAAGAATTGTAATTTTATTTGGGATGATGACTTACGCGCACAGCCAACGCTGACAATTTGCCGCGCCTTGTCGTCGTTTTCGGTCTAAATGCTCACAGTATTCAGTTAAGGCAGGTAACGCTCCGACTGCACCTTTAAATAATGCACCAAACTCTGTAGTGATTTTAAGCCAATTCTCTGCGGGGATGTTTAACCTATTCAGTATGTCCTGACTGCTTGAGCTAATGGCTCCACGCTTATCTTCTCGAATAATCCGACCGGTATCTTCAACCAGTACAATGTAATCTTTAACGCTGAACATGAGTCCGTTAGGCATATTGAGTCTTTCATTTCCCACAAACGGTAATAGCTCTGGTGGTTGCTCGCCTTTCATTGCTGAATTGATTCGGCGCTGAATACTGGTGTAATCTGAGGTTTCTGGAGTGGCGGCCATCTTGGCTCTGACTGGGTTTAAATCTACATAGGCCATACAGGAGAGTACTGCGGCTTTATCAAGCAAAGCCTGGGATTTAAACCTGCCTTCCCAGAATCTTCCGGTACATTTATCTTCTTTGTTGGCCATTCTGGCGATGGGCTCACTGAGTGAGCGCATAAACCAACTGATATCAATTAAGCGT
>NZ_JBSQBN010000229.1:0-1934 GCF_053850585.1 Shewanella sp. A22 | reverse complement strand
TCTAACGAAGCATAAAGGACTTTGAAACCCGCCAGAATGGCGTCTCTCAGGTATTCCACTTCTGTGTTACATCGATTTAAAAGGCAACAACCATTTCTACATCAATGTGCCTTGAATTGAAAAACCTCAGAGACTCTGAACTGACCAGACATTTAATGAGATTGGTATTACTTACATCTGCACATTAATAAGCCGTTAACGCTAAGTTTTACATTTCTATGTTACAAAACAGCAAACGTGTTAGAGACCAAATCTCTAATAAATAAACCCGTTCTTCAATTTCAATAGCGATTGTTAGATCTGATTAACCGACTTTGACAACATCCTTATACTGTAATTACGCCCAGAGAGACCAACTCAAAGACACTGACCATTAATGATGAAATGAATCGTTAACCAATGATGACCTTAACCCGGTCTTAACCAGCTAGTTGTTAATCTATTTTAGCCCTTTTGGCTTTTACCTTGCGTGAATATCTTACAAACAATTTGGAGTGCTAGTTTGAAAGTAAAACAACCTATTTTAGGCTCAACAGGTACCTTACTCTTCTTAGTTGTAGTGAGTGCATTTCCACCATTAACCACCGACTTGTATTTACCTGCGTTACCAACCATGGTCGACACACTTCATACCACTCAGACCATGGTCAACCTAACGTTAAGTGTTTATTTTGTTGCCTATGCGTTTGGCTTGCTTTTTTGGGGGCCGTTAAGTGAAAAGTTTGGCCGCAAACCTATCATGATGGTTGGCCTTAGCATTTATGTATTAGGTAGTTTGTTGTGTGCTGTGTCTAATGATATTGAAATGCTAATTGGGGCTCGATTAATTCAAGCATTTGGTGGCAGTGCCGTAACAGTTGTGGCAACGGCTATTGTAAAAGATTTATACGATGGCCGCGAACGTGAAAAAATCATGGCAACAATTATGTCTTTGGTGATCATTGCCCCGATGGTTGCCCCTGTTTTAGGGGCATTTTTATTAAAAATGGGCTCTTGGCATTTAATGTTTATTGCACTCGCCATTTTTGGCGGAATATCAATAGTATTAACATCAATTTATAGAGAAACATTACAACATCGATATAGCGGATCGGTATTACGCTCGTGGGGAAGATTAGCCGTAGTGTCAAACAACCCTAAATTTCTTTCTTTACTCATTATTTTTACCATACCACCAATGGCATTAATGGCTTTTTTAGGTGCGGGTTCATATATCTACATCGACGGTTTTGGTTTGTCAGAGCAAATGTTTAGTTATGCTTTTGCATTTAATGCTTTTTTTGCATCTTTTGCACCGAGCATCTATATGACACTCTCCAAAAAAATAGCGGTGCAACACATCGTTACAACATGCTTTGTAATGCTGATGTTATTAGGGGTGTTGATGTATAACATCGGCCCGCTCTCTCCGTGGATATTTGCAGGACTTGCTGCACCTGCAACGTTAATGGTAATCGCGACGCGTATACCAGGCATTAATTTAATGTTAGATCAACAAACAAGCGATACAGGTTCAGCAGTTGCAATCATTCAGTTCTGTTCAATGATAGCCGGTTCACTGGGCATGATGTTAGTGTCATTACGTCCCGATGCATTAATACAAGATTTAGGAATGATCCAATTCAGTATCGGTGCAATTGCTTGCTTGTTATGGGTACTCATTAAACATCGAGCTTTTGTGGTAGATAATATTCCTAATAATCAACACAACTGATAAACATAACTAGGGCCTGTTGATCTTTCAAGGTTGTTTTGGCAGCGAATTGTTGGTCATTTGTACAAAGAAGAGACTTTGTGGTGTAGTTATCCAATCCTATTAAATATGTGATCTTTCAGCGGGAGTTCAAAGTGCAGTAGGCAAGGCAGATGATTGAAGCGAATAGTGATCCTCGGTAACAAGCTCCTGCGTTACTCTACCTCCAGTATCTGACCGC
>NZ_JBSQBN010000228.1:0-1946 GCF_053850585.1 Shewanella sp. A22 | reverse complement strand
ATTAAATATCTGGTCAGTTCAGAGTCTCTCAGGTTTTTCAATTCAAGGCACATTGATGTAGAAATGGTTGTTGCCTTTTAAATCGATGTAACACAGAAGTGGAATACCTGAGAGACTCCATTCTGGGGGGGGGCAAAGTCCTTTATGCTTCGTTAGATGCTTTCAAAATACGACTGCATGGTCTATTTTTTTTCCATAAAAAATAAGACATTCCCACCATCCATGGCGGTAAGATGCTGGAGGTAGAGTAACGCAGGAGCTTGTTACCGAGGATCACTATTCGCTTCAATCATCTGCCTTGCCTACAGCTCTTTGAACTCCCGCTGAAAGATCACATATTTAATAGGATTGGTATTATAAGCATATAGGGGCGTTCATTATCATTGTCACGCCCACACACGTTACTTAATAAACTCATCGGTTTTGGGGTGTGAGTTAATGTACCAAGACCTGCATGATGCAATGCTTGAATGAGAAATCCCGTCGCAATCCCCACAGACTCGTGTACATAATAATTACTTTTCTGTTCACCAGACTCTTCAGTGCGCTTTTTGCTAAACACAGCAATCAGCCAAGGAGCATGCTCTAAGTAGGGTTTATCGGCATTGGTGCCTAACGGTTTTAATGCATCTAACCATCCTTCACCTGCACGACCAGCATAAAATGCTTACTCTAACGCCTCAGCTTGCTGGCGAATTTGTGCTTTTATCTGTGGACTATTAATCGCCACAAAATGCCACGGCTGATGATTAGCGCCATTAGGTGCAGTCCCCGCCGCTAAAATACATTGCTTAATAATGGCTTGTGGCACTTCGCGATCAGAAAATGCCCTAATAGAATGACGCCGCTTAACCTCTTGGTAATTGTCTTGTGATCGCTTAAGCATTACATCGAGAGAATACTCAATAAAATCTGTTAATGGTAAATGTGCTTGGTTCATAGTCCATCCTAATGATTGTGGTTATGTTTGTTTTCATGAGGGTTATCTTAAGTTGACACTCATTTATTGCCATACCCTTAAAACTAATAAACATACTAAAAAATGCTATTAACATATTCTTATTGAAACCATTAAGGGGACAGATTAGAGTCTATGCGAGTCAGTTTAGCTTTTTAAGGATTATATGATTGCAATAATAATGGGTGCTACAGGGTTAGTAGGCAACGCCTTACTGACTCGCATCATTGAAAGTGAGCAATATAGTAAAGTATTGGTTGTTGGCCGTACGATGCCTAAATTAGTCGAACATCAATTTGGAGCTGAAAAAATACAATTTATTTCCTGCCAACTTAATGAGTTACATGAGCTTGTATTGGCAGACAAAGTGGATCATGCATTTTGTTGTTTGGGTACAACCATCAAACAAGCTGGCAGCGAAGAAGCTTTTATTCAAGTGGATAAATTAGCCGTACTGGCGTTTGCAAAACGTTGCCAAGCACAAGCGAATCCTGCACTTAAATTTATGGTCGTTACCGCGCTTGGCGCAAATGCTAAGTCAAACGTGTTCTACAACCGAATTAAAGGCGAGGTAGAACAAGACTTGAAGGCCCTATCATTACCAGTACTCAATTTTTTTCAGCCAAGCTTATTACTCGGACCGCGAGAAAATAGACGATTGATGGAAGATATTGGTCAAATAATTTTTGGGGGTTTGTCATTTTTATTTATCGGGCCAATGCGCCGATACCTACCCATCAATGCACAAGTCGTGGCTGAATCAATGTTCCAAGTGGCCCTAAAGCCACAAAATGCCCCCCTGACCCAAGTCATTACAAACGCTATGATGCACAATAACCATCATTAGCTAGTTGTTCTATACTAATACCAATCTCATTAAATATCTGGTCAGTTCAGAGTCTCTCAGGTTTTTCAATTCAAGGCACATTGATGTAGAAATGGTTGTTGCCTTTTAAATCGATGTAACACAGAAGTGGAATACCTGAGA
>NZ_JBSQBN010000227.1:0-1977 GCF_053850585.1 Shewanella sp. A22 | reverse complement strand
GATGGTGGGAATGTCTTATTTTTTATGGAAAAAAATAGACCATGCCGTCGTATTTTGAAAGCATCTAACGAAGCATAAAGGACTTTGAAACCCGCCAGAATGGAGTCTCTCAGGTATTCCACTTCTGAGTTACATCGATTTAAAAGGAAACACCATTTCTACATCAATGTGCCTTGAATTGAAAAACCTGAGAGACTCTGAACTGACCAGATATTTAATGATATTGGTATTAGAATATGTTTTTTGACATAAAAATGCCAGAATAACCGGCATTTTGAACACAATGAATTTATAGGTCTAGGGCAAGAATTTTTGAGCGGCGCTGATAGTTATATAGCTGTTTTTTCTTGTTAGGTAACTCTTCAACGTCAACAATATTAAAGCCATGCTCTAAAAACCAATGAATGCTTCGGGTTGTTAACGCAAATAAACGAGAATAACCTCGTACACGCGCTTGGCCAATAATGTTATTTAATAACACGCTTCCACGGTCAGCATCACGGTAGTCAGGATGCACTACAAGGCAAGCAAACTCGCCAGCATTGTCTTCTTCAAATGGATATAACGCAGCACAACCAATAACAAGGTTATCACGCTCCACCAGCATAAATTGCTCAATTTCCATTTCCAGCTGTTCACGAGAACGGCGAACTAAAATACCTTGTTCTTCTAATGGACGGATGAGGTTTAAAATACCTCCAATGTCGCCAATCGTGGCTCGGCGCAAGCGTTCTGCACTTTGCGTTACGATTTGGGTACCAATCCCTTCACGTGAAAACAGCTCTTGTAATAATGCGCCATCTTCCAAATAGCTCACCAAATGGCAACGAGGCACACCTCGACGACAAGCTTCAACACTGGCCTTTAAGAAAGCCATCGTCGACACAGAAGTATGGTCATCATCAGCCATGCTCTTAAGCATTTCTTCCACATCATCTGGCATTAACTCAGCAATAACGTCGCCATTTTTACCCATAATGCCATTTGTGTCGCTAAAACCAATAATTTTATCGGCCTTTAATTTAATAGCGACTTGTGTAGCCACTTCTTCAGCGGTTAAATTAAAGCTTTCACCAGTGACAGAAGCTGCAATCGGCCCCATTAATACAATACCGTTATTGTCTAATTGACGACGTAATCCTTGCGCATCAATCCGACGGACTTTACCGCTTAAACAAAAATCAACACCGTCATCAACACCTAAAGGTTGAGCAATGACAAAATTACCGCTCACCAAGTTAATTTGCGCATTTTGCATCGGCGTATTGCCTAGGCTCATTGATAATCTAGCTGTGATATCAAACTGAGTCGCACCAGCAACCTGCTTAATAATTTTTAACGTTTCATCATCAGTGATACGAATACCATTGTGGTAGGCAGGTTCAATTCCTGCAATCTTTAAACCCGCATCTATCTGTGGCCTTGCCCCATAAACCAATACCACCTCTATTCCAAGCGAATGCAACAAAGCGACATCGTTTAAAATGCCACGAAACTGCGGATGTGCTAATGCTTCGCCACCTAACATGACGACAAAAGTTTTCCCTCTATGAGCATTAACATAAGGAGCAGAATGACGAAATCCATCAACCAATTCAGTGGTTCTCACAGGCAAATTCACCTCGGATAAGTGATATTAATTAAGTTTATGACAAAGAATGTCATATGACAGTTCGGTGTATTAAAATCAATGATATTGCATTTTAATTCACTTTAAAAGCATTTTATCTCACTTTTTATGTTATTTAGTATCTCAGATTTTTATGAAAAAATGATTACAGCCAAAAAGTTAACTTGTTTTAACTGTAAATAATAGCTTAACCATTTATTTCACCTATCTTGATCACCATTGTTGTGGTTGAATTAGCCGGACACTTCAATAAAGGAATATAATAATGCCATTATTGAGGTGAATATGACTAAACGAATAAATAAACAATATCCAGATGATTTTAAAAAAGAAGCTGTCGCTTTGGT
>NZ_JBSQBN010000022.1:0-42985 GCF_053850585.1 Shewanella sp. A22 | reverse complement strand
ATGGCGTCTCTCAGGTATTCCACTTCTGTGTTACATCGATTTAAAAGGGAACAACCATTTCTACATCAATGTGCCTTGAATTGAAAAACCTGAGAGACTCTGAACTGACCAGATATTTAATGAGATTAGTATTATAACGAGGCCAACTGATCCTTTGCCGGTTAAATTTTTTCAACATAAAAACGTGTTAATAGAGGCGAGTAGATTGCTACCTAGCAATCTAAGCAACTATCACGTCGAGAAGATGCACTCAACAAAGAGTAAAACGTTTTTAACCGACCCCTTCGGGTCACGTTTGTTGTTCATTTCTCCTACGTTATCGGCTTTTAATGTAGAATAACGACACTACAAAGCCTCTGCCTTATAGCTCATGTTTAAATAATGAACAACAATTTGCTGCAAAAACAACCTTGAAAAATCAACAGGCCCTCGGCATTACATAGAATGACATCTAGCACCGTTTTGTTAGGTAAATCAATGGCGTTATTTCGGGCAGGCTCTCATCCCCAACGTTTATCCTGCAGTCAGTATTGTAGCTATATCAAATAACTATAATCGCTACAGCGCCCTCAAAGTTGTTATGCATACGACCACTTTTATGTGACAATTCGCACCGTTTAACCACACGCTAACTTTCTAAATAATGATGGAGAACAATATGAAACGCGTGTTAATTCCGCTTCAAGGCGCACAAATGCTATTTGTCGCTTTTGGTGCGCTAGTGCTCATGCCGTTATTAACCGGTTTAGACACCAGCGTCGCCTTATTTACTGCCGGTTTCGGTACTCTACTGTTTCAATTAGTCACTAAACGTCAAGTCCCTGTCTTCCTAGCCTCTTCCTTTGCCTTTATTGCGCCTATTTTATATGGCGTACAAACATGGGGTATTCCTGCCACCATGGGTGGGTTAATGGCAGCTGGTGTTGTTTATATGCTGCTTGGGTTAACAGTCAAGCTTCGTGGTACTGGGTTTATTCACACCTTACTGCCGCCGGTAGTGGTTGGCCCAGTGATTATGATCATTGGTTTAGGTTTAGCCCCTGTTGCTGTCAATATGGCGTTAGGCAAAAGTGGTGATGGAAGTTTGATTATCGTTGAGCAAAATATAGCATTAATGATTTCACTTTCAGCGTTAATTACAACGATTATCGTGGCAATTTTTGCCAAAGGTCTGGTGCGCTTAATGCCCATTCTGGCTGGGATTATTGTGGGTTATTGCGTAAGCTTAGCCTTTAACGTTATTGACTTTACACCCGTGAGTCAAGCGACTTGGTTAGCCATACCAAACTTTGTTGCCCCTGAGTTTAACTGGCATGCTATTTTATTTATGATACCTGTTGCCATTGCTCCCGCAGTTGAACACATTGGTGATATTTTGGCCATTTCCAATGTAACTGGCAAAGATTATTTCAAAAAGCCTGGTCTACACCGCACCCTTACAGGTGATGGTATTGCAACGATTGCTGCATCTGCTTTAGGCGGTCCGCCAAATACCACTTACAGTGAAGTCACAGGCGCTGTCACACTCACCAAAAGTTTCGATCCGCGCATCATGACATGGACAGCTATCACAGCCATCACTCTAGCCTTTGTAGGTAAACTGGGTGCAGTAATGCAGACCATACCAGTACCGGTAATGGGCGGCATTATGTGCTTATTGTTTGGCTCAATTGCTGCGGTAGGTCTTAATACGTTAATCCGTCACCAAGTCGATTTATCCGAGCCACGCAATCTCAGTATTGTCGGAGTCACGTTGGTGTTTGGTATCGGCGGTATGGCATTTGGAATCGGCTCATTTAGCCTAACAGGCATCAGCTTATGCGGTATTGTCGCCATTTTGATGAACTTGATTTTACCTGCCGTTAAAAAACCTGAAGTTGACGCATAATTCTAAAATAACAAACCGATAAAAAAGCCCCAATGGCTTGTCGCATTGGGGCTTTTTTTCATTATGACATAACGCAATCAATAAACACTCAACAACTACTCTGCAGCGTCTTCTGTACGAAATTTATCAGCAGTTGCTTTGATGATTGGTTGAAGTTCACCTTTTTGGAACATTTCAGTGATAATATCACAACCACCAATCAACTCACCTTCCACCCATAATTGTGGGAATGTTGGCCAGTTAGCAAATTTGGGTAATTCAGCACGAATATCTGGATGCTGTAAAATATCTACGAACGCAAATTGTTCACCACAGTTGATCATCACTTGAGCAACTTGAGATGAAAATCCACAGCTTGGTAATTTAGGTGAACCTTTCATGTATACAATTATTGGGTTTTCGCTAATTTGCTGTTTAATCTTTTCTACAGTTTCCATTTGATTTCCTAAGTACGACGACTGAACATATGTTTACTATTGTACGACACCTAGACAAAGAACAAAATCCCACAGTTTGTAGGGTTTATTTAAAATCCAGAAAATCGATTAGCGCAATCCACATAATTCCCTAAACAATGATTCACATCACAAAAATAATCAGTACAATAGCACTAGAGCAATGTTACCTGATTGGTAAACAAAAACGATAACCTGAATCCATGGAGAGATACTAATGGCTTTCGAACTACCAGCATTACCTTATGCAAAGAACGCACTTGAACCACACATTTCTCAAGAAACCATTGAATACCATTATGGTAAGCATCACAACACATACGTGGTTAAACTTAACGGTTTAGTTGAAGGAACTGAGTTTGCAGGCAAAACACTAGAAGAAGTTGTTAAAACTTCAACTGGCGGAATGTTTAACAACGCGGCTCAAGTTTGGAACCACACTTTTTACTGGAACTGTTTAGCACCTAATGCTGGCGGTGAAGCAACTGGCGATATCGCTGCTGCTATCAATGCTTCTTTTGGTTCTTTTGAAGAATTTAAAGCTAAATTCACTGATTCAGCTGTCAATAACTTTGGCAGTGCTTGGACATGGTTAGTGAAAAAAGCTGATGGCACATTAGCTATTGTTAACACTAGCAATGCTGCAACACCATTAACTGATGACACCGTAACACCGTTATTAACTGTAGATGTATGGGAACATGCATACTACGTTGATTACCGTAATGCACGTCCAGAGTATTTAGCTCACTTCTGGCAACTTGTTAACTGGGAATTTGTTAACAAAAACTTTGCTGCTTAATTTCAATTAACGGCAAAAACTAAAGGAGCTTAGGCTCCTTTTTTTATGATTTAATCCGCTTATAAAACGTCGTTCATCATCCGTCTATTTTTGCAACTATTGCAAATGCTACTGTTTGTTATTGTTTTTATTTGATTTATTTTTCATGAAAACGTCGCCAAGTTATTTTTCCTGTCCTACACTTTAGTCGTAAAGCCTAATATTGCGCAAACAGACTGAACATCACTTTACTTGACCATCGCATTAATCACTCAGGCTTTTCAAGTCCACTACGGTACGTTTTGAGGGGGTTATTATGGGCATTTTTGAACATTATCAACATCGTTATGAAAAAAAACGCGACGAAGAATATACCTTAGCGCAGTTTCTCGATATCTGTAAACAAGACAAAAGTGCCTATACATCAGCTGCTGAGCGACTATTAACAGCCATTGGTGAACCACAGGTAATCGATACAGCCAAAGATCCTATCTTAAGCCGAATATTTTCTAATCGTGTGATTGCACGGTATCCGGCTTTTAAAGACTTTTATGGTATGGAAGATGCTATCGAACAAATTGTGGCTTACTTAAAGCATTCAGCTCAAGGCTTGGAAGAATCAAAGCAAATATTATATCTACTCGGCCCTGTCGGTGGCGGTAAATCCTCGCTCGCAGAGAAACTCAAAGCATTAATGCAGCAAGTTCCTATTTACATATTAAGTGCAGATGGCGTTCGCAGTCCCGTTAATGACCATCCCTTCTGTTTGTTTGACCCTGATGAAGACGGTGAACTCCTCAATAGTGAATACAAGATCCCAAGTCGTTATATTAAGACCATTATGTCGCCATGGGCAGTAAAACGTCTACATCAATATGGTGGTGATATCTCAAAGTTCAGGGTTGTAAAAGTCTATCCATCGGTGCTGGATCAAATCGGTATCGCGAAAACAGAACCAGGTGATGAAAATAACCAAGATATTTCTGCTTTAGTGGGTAAAGTCGATATTCGTCAGTTAGAACATTTTTCACAAGATGATGCTGACGCGTACGCATACTCTGGAGCCCTGTGCCGTGCAAACCAAGGGTTAATGGAGTTTGTCGAAATGTTTAAGGCTCCAATTAAGGTGTTACACCCATTATTAACCGCAACTCAGGAAGGTAATTACAACAGCACAGAAGGCTTATCTGCATTGCCATACAACGGCATTATTTTGGCCCATTCTAATGAATCGGAATGGTCAACATTTAGAAATAATAAAAATAATGAAGCATTTTTAGACCGTGTTTATATTGTAAAAGTGCCCTACTGCTTACGGGTATCGGAAGAAATGGAAATTTATCAAAAACTATTAGCCCATTCGGAATTATCCAGCGCACCTTGTGCTCCTGGCACCTTAGAAACCTTGGCACAGTTTAGTGTGTTATCACGGTTGAAAGTACCCGAAAATTCGTCCATTTATTCAAAAATGCGCGTCTATAACGGTGAAAGCTTGAAAGATACTGATCCTAAGGCAAAATCCTACCAAGAATATCGTGATTACGCTGGTGTAGATGAAGGCATGCAAGGACTGTCAACTCGGTTTGCCTTTAAGATTCTATCGCGTGTATTTAACTTTGACAGTGCAGAAATAGCCGCAAACCCAGTTCACTTATTTTATGTACTTGAAAAGCAAATCGAGCAAGAACAATTTCCAAACGACATAAGTGAAAAATATTTAGAATTTCTTAAAGGTTATTTAATTCCTAAGTATGTTGAATTTATTGGTAAAGAAATTCAAACCGCTTACCTTGAATCCTACTCAGAATATGGACAAAATATCTTTGACCGTTATGTTACTTATGCAGACTTTTGGATTCAGGATCAAGAATATCGCGATCCAGAAACTGGGCAACTTTTTGATCGCGGTGCATTAAATGCAGAGTTAGAGAAAATTGAGAAGCCAGCGGGGATCAGTAATCCAAAAGATTTCCGTAATGAAATTGTTAACTTTGTCTTGCGTGCGCGAGCCAATAATGAAGGCAATAATCCTCTGTGGACTAGCTATGAGAAATTACGCACCGTCATTGAGAAAAAGATGTTTTCCAACACTGAAGATTTACTGCCGGTCATTTCGTTTAATGGCAAAACATCCAATGACGATCAACGTAAGCATGACGACTTTGTTAATCGAATGATGGAAAAAGGCTACACCAAAAAACAAGTCAGACTATTGTCAGAATGGTACTTACGCGTGCGTAAATCATCGTAAGCACTAATATTGGTAGAGTTGCCAATCAACAACTCGACCAAAAAGAAGACTTGGGAGAGGCGTATGGCAAATTTTATTGATAGACGACTCAACGCAAAAGGGAAAAGCACTGTTAACAGGCAGCGTTTTATTGAACGCTATAAAAAACAAATCAAAAAAGCCGTCGGAGATGCCGTAACACGTCGCAGTGTTACTGACATTGATAAAGGTGAGCAGATTAGCATTCCGACTCGAGATCTCAGTGAGCCAATTTTTAGCCAAGGACAAGGCGGAATAAAAGACAGAGTTCATCCTGGCAACGATCAATTTAACCGTGGCGATCAAATCCAACGTCCCAAGGGCGGACAAGGAGGCTCAGGTCAAGGCGATGCATCAAATAGTGGTGAAGGCAATGACGACTTTGTATTTACTATCTCAAAAGATGAATACTTAGCACTGCTGTTTGAAGATCTTGAACTACCTAATTTACAAAACAATCGCCTTAATAAATTGGTTGAATATCAGACCTATCGTGCAGGTTTTACCAATGATGGTGTACCCGCCAATATTAATATTGTGAGATCGCTTCGTTCATCACTTGCTAGACGAATTGCCATGAGTGGCGGAAAAAAGAAAACACTAAAGGCATTGGAAGCCGAACAGATGTTATTAGAAGATACTCCAGGCGCTAAAGCCGAAAGAATTCTAGCCATTAAAGAACAGATAATATTACTCAAACAACAAATCGCTAAAGTGCCTTTTATCGATACCTTTGATTTACGTTATAACAACTATACCAAACGTGAAGTCCCTTCTAGTCAAGCGGTAATGTTCTGCTTAATGGATGTATCCGGTTCAATGGATCAAGCCACTAAAGATATGGCTAAACGTTTTTATATATTATTGTATCTTTTTCTAACCCGCAGTTATCAAAATCTCGAAGTCGTTTACATTCGCCACCATACACAAGCAAAGGAAGTCGATGAACACGAGTTTTTCTATTCCCAAGAAACCGGTGGAACAATTGTGTCTAGCGCCTTAACACTGATGCACCAAATACAACAAGCTCGTTATCCTGAAAATGAATGGAATATTTACGTGGCACAAGCTTCTGATGGTGATAATTGGGCAGATGACTCCCCAACGTGCTATGACATTTTAGCAAAACATATTTTACCTAAAGTACGTTATTTTAGTTACATAGAAATCAGTCATCGAGCTCATCAAACGTTGTGGCACCAATATGAGCAACTGCAAAAGCAATTTGACAACATTGCAGTACAGCAAATTCACCAAGTTGAAGATATCTACCCTGTGTTTCGCGAACTTTTTAAAAAACAAGCTAAATAGGAGGCTATCATGGTTAACACAAAACGTAACCCGTTAGATGATGGTCCCGAATGGACATTTGATTTGTTGCAACAATATCAACATGAAATTGCTCAGGCGGCGGCTTTTTTTAAGCTTGAGACTTACCCGAATCAAATAGAAATTATAACCGCTGAACAAATGATGGATGCCTATGCAGGCATAGGAATGCCCATTGGTTACACTCACTGGTCATTTGGCAAACGGTTTATCCAAACGGAGCAAAGCTACAAGCGCGGTCAAATGGGGCTGGCGTATGAAATCGTGATTAATTCAGACCCATGCATTGCCTATTTAATGGAAGAAAATACTATCACTATGCAAGCGTTGGTCATGGCCCATGCTTGTTATGGCCATAATAGTTTTTTTAAAAATAATTATCTATTTAACACATGGACAGACGCGAGTTCTATTATAGATTACTTGGTATTTGCTAAAAACTATATTCGGGAATGTGAGTTGCGTTATGGTGTTGAACACGTTGAACTGACGTTAGATTCTTGCCATGCATTAATGAATTACGGTGTCGATCGCTATAAACGTCCTGCTGAAGTGTCACTAAAGGAAGAACAAGCAAGGCAGCAAGAGCGTGAGGATTATCTACAAAGCCAAGTGAACGACTTATGGCGAACATTACCGACATCACCACAAAAAGACAGCCTTGAAACCAAAACTATTTTCCCCAGCGAAGCCCAAGAAAATATTTTATATTTTATTGAAAAAAACGCACCGTTACTGGCGCCATGGCAACGCGAGTTAGTGCGTATTGTCCGCAAAATGGCTCAATATTTTTACCCGCAAAAACAAACCCAAGTCATGAATGAAGGCTGGGCAACATTTTGGCATTACACTATTCTCAATCACTTATATGATACTGGTAAAGTCACCGACCGCTTCATGATGGAATTTTTACAAAATCATACGGCTGTAGTTGCTCAACCAGCTTATAACAGCCAATATTATAATGGTATAAACCCCTACGCCTTAGGTTTTGCGATGTTTGTAGATATCAGGCGCATCTGCGAAAAACCCACTGACGAAGATCGGAAATGGTTTCCAGACATCGCTGGCAGCAATTGGCTAACAACAGTCCATTTTGCGATGCAACACTTTAAAGATGAAAGTTTTATTAGCCAATATTTATCACCTAAAGTGATCCGCGATTTTAAGTTGTTTGGTATATTAGATAACGAAAAACGCAGTCAACTTACAGTATCAGCCATTCACGATGAACAAGGTTATCAAGATATTCGTAATACGTTATCTCAACAATATAACCTGTCAAATATTGAACCTAATATTCAGGTGCAACAAGTCAACATTAATGATGACCGATCGATGCTCTTACGTTACATACCATTCGACAATATTCCGCTCACAAATAACCACCAAGAGATGTTAAAGCATTTACATAGACTCTGGGGATTTAAAGTGACCTTGGAGCAAATTGATGATTTAGGCGTTATAAGCAGATTATCTACATGTCCAGAATCCCCACAACAACCGTTATCTGGTTTAGGAACGCCAATATAATTGCGCTGATTGTAAAAATGAAAAAGCCAATCATTATGATTGGCTTATAACTAATATCATTATCTATTTATGAGTAAATTAACTATTATCATGGCCCATTTCAGCGGGTAAATCGTCGCGTAATTTTTGCCACATTTTGCCACTCTCAATGCCATTCGTTCGCATTAATGCGGGTACATCAGCGTAATTTTTATCTTTAGCCAATTTTTCCAGTTTAACGTAAAAACGCATTGTTAACTCTCGCGCCTCTTGGCTTGAAAAGTAATAGCGGCCGACGCGATTATAAAGACCTTTAAATCCATTTAAGATTAATACATATAACGGATTACCTGACGCGAAAGCTAATGTGTGATGAAGTTGATAATCAAATTCAGCATAAGCTTCTGCATCATTTTCTAAACTGTGAATACTGCTGAGTACATCAACAACTTTTTCAGGGTTGTTACGAATTGAAGCACGGAAGTAGATATTACTTACATTACCGCGGGCAGCCATAAGTTGATCAACTAATAATGGAAAACCATCAGGATTTAAATCAGCAATCGTTTCAAGAATATTAAGCCCAGAGGTTTCCCAAAAATTATTCACTTGGGTTGGTTTACCATGTTGAATTTTAAGCCAACCATCACGAGCAAGTCGCTGAAGAACTTCACGAAGAGTCGTACGAGTGACCCCTATGAGTTCTGAAAGTTCACGTTCAGCGGGTAAAATTGACCCGGGTGGAAATTTGTTTTCCCATATCGAACGAACAATATATTTCTCGGCAAAACTCGCTGGCCCTTTGGCATTGATGATCATCAGCCTTCATATCCTATTGCTAAACAATGGCGAAACTATTACTACTGATCATACCAGAGCGGTAGAAAATAAAAACCATTGTTTAGTTATAACGCTCATTACGATTACTTTTTAAACAGACCAAACTAACTCAAATATCAATAATTGAATACTTATCACATTAAACAACTAAAACCATCAGCATATGTTCAATTAAAGTAATAAAATACAACAGGTTTAGTATATACTTATGTATCTAGTTTGTTAGGGTTGAGTATTGATTTGTTGCAACAACAACAACGTTACAATTCGATTTTTTTTACGCTACACTACACGACGAAAATAAGAGCCATGAGTTGTTAGCAGCCACACAAACTACTGCTAACACATTGTTCGCTATAACAAGATATTTTTATTAATGAGAGAATAATTGGCTAAAACCCTCGGTTTAATTGAATTGCATTTTTAAACTCAATTAACGAAAAGTTGATTTTCATCAAGTTTTCAATGTGAACTTGCCTCTATTCTCCCAAACCTGTTGAAAATAATCATGTGTTGTTAGCTATCGAAAATGGTACCTATACTGTCACAATCACAATATCGGAGAGGCTGCTATGCAGGCAACCAAAAGTCAGGCGCTGTTTGTTAACTTTTTAGGTAAGTCACCTAAGTGGTACAAATACGCAATTTTGGCATTTTTAGTCATTAATCCCCTGCTTTTTTTCTATGTCAGTCCATTTGTCGCTGGATGGGTGCTGGTGGTTGAATTTATTTTCACCCTGGCTATGGCGTTAAAATGTTATCCACTTCAACCTGGGGGCTTATTGGCCATTGAGGCCGTCATTATAGGCATGACCTCACCCACGCAAGTGTTACATGAAATCGAAGCCAATTTAGAAGTGTTATTACTTTTAGTGTTTATGGTCGCTGGTATTTACTTTATGAAACAGCTATTGCTGTATGTATTTACTAAAATGATCACTAAAGTACGTTCAAAAATTGTCGTGTCATTGATGTTTTGTATCGCATCAGCATTCTTATCAGCATTTTTAGATGCATTAACCGTCATCGCTGTCATCATTGCTGTTGCTGTTGGCTTTTACTCTATCTACCACAAAGTCGCCTCGGGTAAGAGTTTTAGCGATAATGATGGTCATGATCATACCGCTGAAACATCTGAACAGCTCAACAATGATGAATTAGAATCATTTCGTGCATTCTTACGAAATTTGTTAATGCATTCTGGTATCGGTACTGCGTTAGGTGGTGTTTGTACTATGGTTGGTGAACCGCAAAACTTGATTATTGCGGCACAAGCACATTGGGAGTTTGCTGAATTTTTCCTCCGTATGTCACCCGTTACAATTCCCGTGTTGTTCGCGGGAATATTGACCTGTTTTATCGTTGAAAAGTTCAAACTATTTGGTTACGGTGCGCAATTACCTGATGCTGTACACCGCATTTTAACTGATTACGCTTCCCATGAAGACTCCCACAGAACTAACCAAGATAAAATGAAGTTGGTTATCCAAGGTTTAATTGGTATTTGGCTCATTGTCGGTTTGGCATTGCACTTAGCTTCTGTAGGTTTAATTGGTTTATCAGTTATTATCTTGGCCACTGCTTTTAATGGCGTCACAGACGAACATGCATTAGGTAAAGCGTTTGAAGAAGCGTTACCTTTTACTGCTTTATTAGCCGTGTTTTTTGCTATTGTTGGCGTGATCATTGATCAACACTTATTTGCACCAGTCATTCATTGGGCGCTGGGATATGAAGGCAATATGCAGCTAGTGATTTTCTATATTGCCAATGGCCTACTTTCAATGGTGAGTGATAATGTATTTGTGGGTACGGTATACATTAATGAAGTAAAGTCAGCACTAATGAATGGTCAAATTACGCGTGACCAATTTGACTTACTTGCCGTAGCAATTAATACCGGTACTAACCTCCCATCAGTAGCGACTCCTAATGGACAAGCGGCGTTCCTATTCCTGTTAACCTCTGCCATTGCTCCGCTCATTCGGTTGTCATACGGCCGCATGGTGTGGATGGCATTACCCTACACTATCGTATTGTCGATTGTTGGTGTCATGGCCATTGAAACAGGTTTCTTAGTCGACATGACCAATACATTATATGATACAGGATTGATTATTCATCACTCAGCGAAAGACTTAGGTGGAATGATTAACGGACATTAATGGTCATACCGCTTTAAAATATTTTTTAAGGTGGTAAACATAATAGCGATTGGACTTCAAAGGTGATTTATCTTAAAGTCTTGGCAACCCACTTGAACACCCTCAATTGAGGGTGTTTTTATATCCCGAATAATATGCAGGAGCTACACAGTGTCACAATTAACATCATTTTGTCGGGGCCGTTTATCGTGGGGGATTCTTGCTCTTTCGGGGATAGCACTGGAGCTAACCGCGCTATTTTTTCAGTACGGTATGGATTTGGCACCGTGCGTGATGTGTATTTATATTCGCGTTGCTGTACTCGGTATTATTCTGACAGGCCTAGTCGGTATGCTCCAACCTAATATCTGGCTATTTCGCTTAGTCGGTATGTCGGGATGGTTCGTATCAGGAGTTTGGGGATTTAAATTAGCCTATGATCTAAACGAGATGCAAGTTAACCCATCCCCTTTTGCCACTTGTTCTTTTTACCCTGAATTTCCTAGCTTTATGCCACTAGACACTTGGCTGCCTTCAGTATTCTCTCCAACAGGCATGTGCAGCGACTCTCCATGGTCGTGGTTGTCTGTCAGCATGGCGCAATGGATGATGATTGGTTTTGTTGTTTATTGTGTTATTTGGTTATTCATGTTGATACCGGCACTTAAGCCTGCGAGATAACAAACAATGTGCATAAAAAAGACCTCGTAGAGGTCTTTTTTATGGTTAACAAATCCCATTATAACGGTAATTACTCAACGTCCAACATTGGCCAAAGTACAATACAATCTTCTAAATACTTTACTTTGGTTTCATTAACGGTTTTACCTTGTACCGAAATACCAGCCGCATGCATGGCATCTTTATTACCTGTTAATAAAGGGTGCCAGCTAGGTAATCCTTTGCCGACATATAAACGCCGGTATGCGCAACTGTCAGGTAACCACGTCAACTCGCTGATATTGTCAGGCGTGATGGCTGTACATTCGGGAACGTAAGCAAATCGTTCATTATAACGACGACATCCACAACTCGTATCATCTAATAAATGACACGCTGCATTGGTGTAATATAGCTCATCTGTTTCATCATCGATTATTTTGTTTAAACAACATTTTCCACAACCGTCACAGAGTTGCTCCCACTGTTCAGGAGTCATATTGTCTAAAGGGGTCGTTGTCCAAAACTGAGTCATCATTTGTGTAAAGTAGCTTTATGTAAATTTGTTTGTATTTTACACCCAAAACACAGAAATTATTGTTTAATTTTCTCAGAGAGATAGGTTAGTGCCAAAGTGTCATAGACGTTGTCATTAAATTGATGCAACAAGTGAAAGTTGTCATACACTAAATAAAATCGTCCTTTAGCTCCATCTGGGGCAATTAATGACACCTTCATATCATTTCGTTTCGGCAAGTCGTTGCCATTGAAACGCCTAACACCATAGTCTTGCCACTGTGAAAATGTGTATAGTGATTGTAAACCAAGTAGGTTAGGAGTGACTTTCATGGTGGTTTTCACTTGTCTTCCCCATGTTGAGTCGACGTGCCACCCTTGTTGATGAAGCATATTCGCTGCCGATGTAAAAGCGTCCTCCATGCTGCTCCAAACATCGATAATACCATCTTTATCCGCATCAAGACCGTACAATAATAATTGACTTGGCATCATTTTCATTTGCCCCATCGCACCAGTTGACGAACTGCGTAATACATTTTCGGTCATTTTTTGCTGCTGGATTAACGTAAGAGCAGCAATAAATTCATTTATGTAAAGCTCTTCATTATCACCTTGATATGCCAGTGATGCTAATACCGATAAAGCAGGGAAACGCCCTGGCCGCTCTCCAAAGCGGGAGTTCATGCCCCATAAAGCCACAAGAAATCGAGGCTGAATTTGATAGGTACGGCTCAATTGTTGTATTTGTGCTTCATGTTGCTGATACATAGCCCTTGCTGTACTGACGGTAATAGCAGGAACAACTTGGGGAATAAAATTTTCTAGAGATGTCAGTTTATCTTGAGGTTGATTAAGGCTAGCTTTTTTAAATATTTTAATATTTGCAATATACCGCTCGGCGATACCTTGGTCGACACCTGCGGCAATGGCTTTTTGCTGGAGTTCTAATAAGTAGTCAGTAAAATCACGACGACTGTCTTCAGCCGTCGCAAGATTGAAACAAAAGAAGTAAACAAATGCACTTAAAATGATTTTTTGAATCATATTCGTCTTGATGACTCCTTTTTAAGATTAGGCCTAATTTTTTATCCCTAAATCTTGTTTATGTTGCTCAAGTAAATTGACTTGTGGTGGCGGTATTTGTAAATAATAGCCTTGATCAACTAAAGCAGACTTCACTTTAGTAATATCAGCAATACCTAAGTGCTCCCGTGTAGATAAGGGAACAATCATGACTAATGTTGGAATACCAAACATTTCCATTAACGGCTCAGGAACCTCATCAAAAACATCACGTTTTTTGACAAAAAGGTAAGTATCTGCTCTTCGACCACTTTTATATACTGCACATATCATTTTAGTGTAAATTTCCAAAGGTTCAAACTTGATAGTCAACTGAGCACACTATAACATGGTGCCACAAGAAAATAATTGTAAATCAGTTTATCGCTGAAGTATTGGAGAATCACGCCGAGATGGCTAAACAAAATCTCGAATTAAAAGCCACGTCTTTTACATTATCCGTGTTGCATATTAATCATAATGATCTCAATATTATTGCGGCAGAGTTAGACAACAAATTGGCTCAAGCTCCCCAGTTCTTTTTGGGTGCTCCCTTGGTATTAAATCTATCAGCAATCCAACATGTCGATATTGATTTTAATGCTTTAAAGCAGTTATTAGTTGACCGAAACCTCATTATAGTTGGCATTACTGATGCGAGTCCGACACAAATTGAGCAAGCAAAACGCATTGCCATTGCCGTGGTAAAATCGGGAAAACAAGCCGCTAAAGCTGAATTACCTAAACGGGCTACTAAAATTGTTAAACAAAATGTGCGTTCTGGGCAACAAATATACGCAAAAAATGCTGATTTAGTCATTTTTGGTGCGGTTGGTAATGGCGCAGAAGTCATCGCAGATGGTAGCATTCATATTTATGGCGCGCTTCGTGGTAAAGCCATGGCGGGTGCTGCGGGCGATAATCAAAGTGTGATTATTGCTAACTCGTTAGAAGCAGAATTAGTATCGATTGCTGGACAGTATTGGTTGACTGAGCATTTACAACAATACGATCTAAGCCAAAGAGGTTGTGTTCGCCTTGAAGGCGCATCGCTCACAGTTGAATCATTGCCCCAATAATCGGCAAATACAAGGATATAAAAATAAATGGCGCAAATTATTGTTGTCACATCAGGCAAAGGCGGTGTGGGTAAAACAACATCCAGTGCAGCAATTGCCACCGGATTAGCCTTAAAAGGAAAAAAAACGGTTGTTATTGATTTTGACATCGGATTACGTAACCTTGATTTGATAATGGGCTGCGAACGAAGAGTTGTCTATGACTTTGTCAATGTCATCAACGGTGAAGCTAATTTGAACCAAGCATTAATTAAAGATAAACGTTGCGATAAATTGTTTATTTTACCCGCCTCGCAAACACGAGATAAAGATGCGCTCACAAAAGAAGGCGTGGGGAAAGTACTTGAAAATTTAGCCAAAGACTTCGACTACATTGTTTGTGACTCTCCAGCAGGCATTGAACAAGGGGCAATGATGGCACTTTACTTTGCAGACATTGCAATTGTCACCACCAACCCAGAAGTGAGCTCTGTGCGCGATTCCGATCGCATCCTTGGCATGCTACAAAGCCGTTCACGTCGTGCCGAACAATCTCTCGAGCCAATTAAAGAGTATTTATTGTTAACACGCTATTCACCTGCAAGAGTAAAAACGGGTGAAATGCTAAGTGTTGAAGATGTTAAGGAAATATTAGCCATTGAATTATTAGGTGTGATCCCTGAGTCTCAATCGGTTCTAAAAGCATCTAACTCTGGTATACCCGTCATTATTGATCAAGAAAGTGATGCAGGTTTAGCATATGGCGATACGGTCGCGCGCTTATTAGGCGATGATGTACCCGTTCGATTTATTACAGAAGAAAAAAAGGGATTCCTTAAAAGGATATTTGGGAGCTAATTATGTCGTTACTTGATTATTTTAGAAGCAAGAAAAAACCCAATACCGCATCATTGGCAAAAGAACGATTACAGATCATTGTGGCTCATCAGCGTGGAGAGCGCGGTGCACCTGATTATTTTCCAAAGATGAAACAAGAAATCATTGAAGTCATCCGCAAGTATGTACAAATATCAGATGACCAAGTCTCTGTGCAACTTGACCAAAACGATGATAATTTGTCAGTATTAGAACTTAATGTTACCTTGCCTGATTCAAAATAGTAGCCTAGAACATTGAGGTAATAACTTGCTAGAAAAGGATACTTGCATTACGCAAATATCCTTTTTTTATTTGCTTAACTAAAGCGAATATCTGCCAATAAATCACCGATCAACTGACCTCTCCAACCCGATAATAGCAAAGGCGTTGGTGTTTGCTTTTTATGGTAAAGCCACAATAAAAACTCATGGATATGACGTTTAGACCCAACAAATTCTAATGCCACATCTTCCTGCGCACATAACTCTGTTAATCGAGATTTAATATCTTTAAAGGCAGATTTGTAGCCAGATTTAAGTGCAACAATGTCAACTTCTTCTGGTAAGTTTGTCAAATCAGCTGTAGCCATAACACTTAATAGATCTTTGCCATGTATACGCTTTTCTTGTTCGGTTAAATCAGCTAACTGGCTTAACTCTGCAAGTGTAGTGGGTTGCTTTTTAGCAAGCGCAATTAATGCGTGATCTTTTACCACAAAACCAAGCGCAAGGTTACGGTTGACGGCTTTATTCAAACGCCATTTAGCTAATACTTTTAAGTAGGCTAGTTGTTGACCATTTAACTGAAAAGCGTTTTTCACTTTTAAATAAATCGTGTCGCCGTCGGGCAATGACATGCGACCTTCAGTCATACGTTTGCCTTCTTCAAATAACCAGTCAATACGCTGACTTTCAAACAATTTCTGTTGTAATTGTGGGTATAATTTATACAGGTAGTACACATCATTAGCAGCATATTGCAGTTGTGCTTCAGTGAGTGGTCGTTTCATCCAATCAGTTCGAGATTCACCTTTATCTATTTCAACTTGCAAGCAAGCTTCAACCAGTTTCGCGTAGCCTAAACCATGCCCTAAGCCCGCTAAGCTAGCAGCTATTTGACTATCAAAAAGAGGGGTAGGCTGACATTCGCCATAATGAGCAAAGACTTCAAGATCTTCGCTACAAGAATGAACTAACTTAACAATATTTGGATCAGTCAACAACTGCCAAAATGGGGTGAGGTCAGCAATGGCTACTGGGTCTATCAAGGCCAATGTTTTACCATCGTAAGCTTGGATAAGGCCCAATTTTGCATAGTAAGTGCGAGTGCGGACAAATTCGGTATCAAGCACCAATAAAGTGCTTTGTTGGTATTGTTCAACTAATGATAAAAGGCTGGCTTCATCATTGATATATTCAAACGTTAACAAAATAGGCTCCGCTATAGTACGGGTGGGTAATATTGCGGGTTACGTATATAACCACAATAAAAAAAGCCGGCTTAATTGCCGGCTTGTATTTTATGCTTTCTTAACTTCGTCTCGAAGTTGTCGGCGTAAAATTTTACCCACATTCGTTTTTGGTAATTCGTCCCTAAATTCTATCAGCTTAGGCACTTTATATCCCGTTAAATGATGTCGGCAATGCTTAATTAACTCTTCTTCAGTTAATGACTTGTCTTTTGCAACCACAAAAATCTTCACTAACTCGCCGCTGGCATCATTCGGCACACCAACTGCGGCAACTTCGATAACGTTAGGGTGTAGTGCAACAACCTCTTCGACTTCATTAGGGAACACATTAAAGCCAGAGACCAAAATCATGTCTTTTTTACGGTCAACAATGTAAAACAAGCCCTTTTCATCCATGTAACCAATATCACCGGTCGCTAACCAGCCATCTTTATCGATGACTGTAGCCGTTTCTTCTGGGCGTTGCCAATAACCTTGCATAATTTGCGGGCCTTTGGCATACAATTCACCGGTTTCACCTTGAGCGAGTACATTCGAGTCATCGTCGCGAACTTGGATCTGTGTTGACGGAGCAGGAAACCCTATCGAACCGTTATAGCCCGCTAAATCGTATGGACAACAAGTCACTAATGGTGATGCTTCAGTTAAACCGTACCCTTCCAACAAACGTGTTTTAGTAATGCTTTGCCACTTTTCAGCAACGGCACGTTGTACCGCCATGCCGCCACCAATAGACAGCTTTAACCCCGAAAAATCCAGTTGGCTAAATTCGTCATTATTAACCAAGGCATTAAATAACGTATTCACCCCCGTTAGCGCTGTGAATGGATACTTTTTCAGTTCACCAACAAATGCAGGAATGTCACGAGGGTTAGTGATCAATAAATTTTTGCTGCCTTTATGTAAAAACAATAAGCAGTTAACCGTTAATGCAAAAATATGGTAAAGCGGCAATGCAGTAACCACAAACTCGACACCATCTTTTAATGCTGGAGAATAGGCTCCATTTGCTTGCAGAACATTACTGACCACATTTTTATGGCTTAGCATTGCTCCTTTAGACACGCCCGTTGTTCCACCGGTATATTGCAAGAAGGCTAAATCATCACCGCTAATATCGGCTTTAATATATTGTAAACGTCGCCCTTTTGTTAACGCATCACGAAATGATAAGGCATGCGGCAAATGGTATTTAGGTACCATTCTTTTAATATACTTCACCACAAAATTGACTAAAGTACGCTTAGGAGCACTAAGCTGATCACCAAGACTAGTAATAATGACAGATTCTACAGGTGTTTGATCAACGATTTCTTCTAAGGTGTTGGCAAAATTAGATACAACTATGATGGCTCTCGCACCAGAATCGACTAATTGATGTTTTAATTCTCGTGGCGTATAGAGAGGATTAACATTTACCACAACCATTCCGGCTCGAAGAATACCAAACAAAGCTATTGGATATTGCAGCAAGTTAGGCATCATAATGGCGACACGGTCACCTTTGTTTAGATGAAGGTCATTTTGCAAATAAGCAGCGAACGCTCGGCTACGCTCCTCAAGTTTGCGATACGTCATTGTCGCGCCCATGTTAATAAAAGCAGGCTGATCAGCATAGTTTGCTACTGCATTTTCAAACATGTGTACTAAAGAACTATATTGAGATGGGTCGATTTCGGCCGGAACATGTTCTGGCAAGTGATTAATCCAAGGCTGGTCCACAGATGTCTCCTAATACTTCCACTGTGCTAAGACGTGCATTCCCCGTCAGTGGTAAAATTTTTTCAGCGACTGCATATCATTAATATTGTTATTGCAGGCTTTTTTTATGTATTTGTAGTGAGCAAAGTCATACAAGCGTTTTAATTTTGACCATAATCACATAAATGAATCAAAAATAACAGCTATTTAAGCTGACTTAAGCACTAATTTAGAATAAAAGCTCCAATCGTTTCTGCCACCTGCTTTGCATTACCCATGTGTAGATGATGATCACCGGTCAATGTTACCATTTTAATATCATTGAACCAGGCATTTGCGTGTTGTTCTGACAGAGTGAGCTGCTTATACCCATCTTCTGCTGCGATAAATAAAGTACGCGTATCACTTGTGGACATTAATGCATCAACTTGTTCAAATGTAAAACGATTCAATGAGTCCAGTTTCAATCTTGGATCACTGCGCCATGCATATTTTTCATCAACGAGTTGCATATTACGTTCGGTGATCAATTGACACCAAGGCAAAGCTAATCCAGTAAGTTGATGACGAGCTTGAATAGCTACATCCATAGATGAATATGTGGGTATTGGACGGGCTAATTGACGATTAAAACGTTGTTGTTGCTGTAAGCCTTTACGCAAGCGTGACTTTGCATTTTCAGCAGGTTCAGACAATGGTGCCAAGGCCTCTATTAACACCAATTTAGCAATATTTTCGCCTAAACAAGCATTGTAAGCTGAAGCGATAATCCCCCCTAAAGAATGCCCAATAACAATAATAGGGCTGTCAACATCAGTAATCTCTGCAATAACGGCTTGTAAATCATAAATGTAATCAACCAAATTTAACGGATAACGGCCAGGACGATGCTCAGATAAACCATGTCCAGGCCAATCAATACAAAGAAGTTGATATTTTTCGAACAAGGCTTGCTCAGAAAAGGCATGCGCTAAAGGAAGGAAACTGTCCGCATTATCAAGCCAACCATGCAACGCTAAAATGATTGGTTTATCCGCTTGTCCGTAGCGTTTAGCAGCAAGTGCAATATGAGCCAATGGCAATTGAATTTGTTCTACATTAACGTTCAGCATGATTGGCTCACTTTACAAAAAATCTATTTAGCTGCGGTTTTGATAAATTTAAGTGTCATACGATCACTTTCACCAATATCCAGATATTTTTGTTTATCTTGATCACCCAGAGCTAAACGTGGTGGTAGAGTCCAAACACCTTTTTCATAATCTTTGGTATCTTTAGGATTAGCGTTCACCTCTGAGCTTGCCAATAATTCAAAACCATACTTATTGGCTAACTCAACCATTTGGTTTTCATCCATATAGCCACTTTCTGCTGGCATACCTATCTTAGCGCGATGTTCAACAACCCCCAATGAGCCGCCAACTTTCAACACATCATGAGCAGCTTTAAACACACCTTCTAACTCACCTTTCATAGCCCAATTATGCAAGTTTCGGAACGTTAAAACATGGTCTGCACTGTTATCTTTGCCTAGTGAGAACGTTGCTGGAGGATCGAGGGTTACAAATTGAACATTACCTACGCTGGCTTTGTTATCACTCACCCACTTCTCAAATTTAAGACCAGCAGATTTATAATAAGTCGTTCGAGGGTTATCTTCTTTTGGTTTGGTTTCAAAATTGGCAGCCACATATTGACCCTTTTCGGCTAAATATGGCGCTAAAATTTCCGCATACCAACCTCCACCGGGCCATAGTTCGATAACGGTTTGATCAGGTTTTATATCAAAAAAAGCTAAGGTTTCTGCTGGGTGGCGGTATTGGTCACGCAGTTTATTATCCTCAGAGCGAAATTTACTGGCAACAGCCTTAGCAAGTGAAGCATTAATCTGCGGTACGGTAACCGTGTTTTCTTGCGCACTATCAGCAGCATTGATTACGGTTGACATACCCAAACTTGATAAGCCAATTAAGGCTCCTAACATCATGTTACGTTTCATTGTGATATTCCCTTTTTTTGATCAACTTTACGCCAACAGAGCAACAACATGAATCCGCTAAATACCAGCCATGTCATGACCCATAACCAAGCGGGTATCCACGTCAGTTGGGCTAACATTACCGCATCACCCTGACCGTTTAATCCCAATAACACCATAGGACTCGCCATGGCATTTAATATTATCATTAAGCCTAATATACGCAGTAAGGTGTTTAACAGGCTACTATTTTTTAATTTAAGTGGTAATAAAAAAAGTATTATCAATACACTAAGAATAATAATAGTTAACACATCCCTCGCCCAAAAGAGAAGTGAGGCAGCTACCGTTATGCCTAATAATGACAAGGTAAACCTAATAGTCTGTTTTTGAGTGGCCATGAGAAATATGGCATATCCCCATATTGCAGCGCCGAAATAACCAGCATACGCAATCAATATGCTACTGCCTCCTTGACTAAAACAAAGGCCAGCACCATTGGGGAATAATTGAATATGACTCACAGAACCGCCAGTCAATATTGTGGCAATACCATGAGATAACTCATGAAAATAGCTTTCAAACCATTTAAAAGGAATAGAAATGTAAGCCAAGCGAGTCAATAAAAAAGCCAAGAGTAATTCAATCATAAAACGGCCACGACTGGGTGTTGCAGACAACCGCACGTTAGGCATATAAATCAATACCAACCATTTGTTGAATTTCGTCTCTTTTTGCAGAGTGTTGAGTTGTTAAATATTGGGCTATCGCACCACGGTGGCCATGAGTATCACGGTCATATTCAACACGGGCTTGTTGCTTGGCCGATAAGATAACATCATCAACGATGGCTACTTTACTGTTCTCAAGGCTTTGTTGTTCAATATGTGAAGCGGTAGGATTAACAACTATGGGGTCTTGGGCCGGTGAAATCGGTCGATTTCCGGCTACAGCCTGGCTCAAACTGACTGGGCCAGATTGGTTATTTGCCATTGATAATGCTGCATTTATCGTCATTAACGACACCATTTACCTAAATATGTATCTTATACTTTATGTCAAATAGGCCTGAATGGCTATTCTCGACCTGGAAGTTTTTTCCACGTGACGGTATCGCGTAGGTAAACAGGTGCGAGTTCATCTACAGTGGTATTTAACCCTTGTTGGTAGCCTTGTTGTGCCAGAATCAACATGGCTTTGGCGTCTGGATACCTTGCAAGGTTACATTGAGTAATCTGTGGCGCAATAGTCAATAATTGTGGATAGGTTTCAAATCCGGTACCGCAAACACTGATGTTATTTTGTGTATCAAGTATTAATTCAATGTCTTGTGGAACGCTAACGTGCTCTTCTCCCACTAGAGTGGCTATGCCATCTTTCGCAACATATTGCCCCCAATACACTTCGTTCATTCGAGCATCGATACAGCACAAGACTTGGGTTGCACCTTGTTCTGCTATTGCTATTTGAGCCATCGCCGCTAAGGTTGAAATACCAATAACAGGCAAATCTAAACCTAAAGCTAAACCTTGGGTCATACTAGTACAAATACGAATACCCGTAAAACTGCCCGGGCCACGGCCATAAGCAATTAAATCAACATCAGCCAATGTTACTTGGGCTTGTGCTAACACTTCGTCAACCATAGGTAATAAACGTTGACTGTGTTCACGTGGTGCATCTGCAATAAGCGAAAATACATTATTATTAATGGTTAATGCTGCAGAACAAGTTTCAGTACAAGTATCAAGCGCGAGGATGGTTAACGGCTTTGGCATTATGATGGGTTACCCAGTAAAAAAGCATCAAATAAGCGCAATATGATAACTGATACTGACCTTATAAAAAAGCTTAAGGGATTTGTTTTAAAAATTGTAGTGCTCGGTCTAAGTCTCGTGTGCGTTGCATTGGTGGCAATGAATTAACAAATGCTTGTCCATAAGCACGATTGACGATGCGGTTATCGCACAAAATTAACACACCGCGATCTTTCTCATCACGAATGAGTCGGCCTACGCCTTGCTTTAAACTGATAACAGCTTGCGGCAATGAAATATAACTAAAGGGATCATGCCCCTGACGTTCGGCATTAGCCGCCCGAGCTTTGTATAACGCATCATCTGGTGACACAAACGGCAATTTATCAATAATCACACAGCTCAATAATTTACCGCGAACATCAACCCCTTCCCAAAAACTACTGGTACCAAGCAATACCGCATTACCTAACTGTCTAAATTTATTTAATAAACTTTGTTTACTTGCTTGGCCTTGTACCAATAACGGATAAGCCACTTTACCTTGTAAAGCTAATGCAACTTGCTCAAGCATTTGGTGGCTGGTAAATAAAATAAAAGTACGTCCCTGAGCGGCATTAATGGCTTGAACACACACATCAACTAATTGTTTCACCGTATGCTGCGACTGCCCTACTTTACCTAAATGGCGCGGCACACAAAATACCGCTTGATTAGGGTAATCAAATGGGCTATCTAAAATAATTTGTTGTGCTGTTAGTAAGCCAAGCTCGGTAGCAAAGTGAGCTAGCGTTCGGTTAACCTGTAATGTTGCCGAAGTAAAGATCCACCGTGTATCGGGGTCAAATAACTGTTGGCATTGTTTAGCCACATTGATTGGACTCAGCCTTAACATGATAAAACGCGGACCTAACTCAACACTGTAAGCCGCTTGCATGTCTTTGCATTCAAAATAGTCCTGCAGCTTCTCCGTCAGCTCATGCAATTGTTCAAACGCTAAATCAAGTTGATCATCTCGGCCAAGATGATGACGCATAATATTAGCAAGATCTGCCAATGTTTGCTGTAATGCCCACGACACAGTAGCTAAGTACTTATTAGCAAGCACTTTACGCCAATCCGACACTTGATTGTCATACATGGCATTGTGCCAATCACTTAAAGCCACCAATCCACGTTGCGACAATTGTTCTATTTGTATACTGTCGCGTATCACTTCTTTATGTATTTTAATGATACCGTTAAGCAACTGATCAACTTCGCGACTGGAAATATGGCTGCCAAAATAGTTGATGCAAATATCGGGCACTAAATGTGCCTCATCAAAAATTACCACATCAGGGTCTGGCAACAACTCCGCAAATCCAGTGTCCTTTAATAATCTGTCGGCAAAAAATAAATGATGATTGACCACCACGACTTTTGCATCCATTGCCCGAACTCTTGCTTTACGAGTAAAACACACATCATAGTGAGCGCACTTTTTTCCAGTGCATGTCTCTTTAGTGCTCACGACGTTAGGAATAACCTCAGAATGTTCTGCTACAGAGGTTAGATTACCGATATCGCCGTCTTTGCTTAAATGTGCCCACTGGTTAATTTTGAGTAAGTCATCAATATAATATTCAGCAAACTGACTGGCATTTTGCATTTGTTTTTCTAGGCGTAACTGGCATAAATAGTTATTACGCCCTTTTAATAACGCTATTGGCACACGCAAATCCAGCATGGTTAACAAAGCAGGTAAGTCTTTTAAAAACAACTGTTCTTGGAGGTTCTTACTACCAGTGCTGATAACCACTTGTTTACCGCTGAGTATCGCTGGAATCAAATAAGCATAGGTTTTACCAACCCCCGTACCCGCTTCTAAAATCAGATTATGCTTTTTAGCAATAGCATCACTCACCGCAACGGCCATATCGGTTTGACTTTGCCTGTTGTGATAATGATGTACATGTTTCGCTAACGCACCGCGATCGCTAAATTCATGGATTACTGATTGGGTAAGTGTAGCGCTCAAAGCATCCTCAAATTATTGCCGTAATGCAGATGTAATATGGTTTGAGCTATTATGCTGATAACAGCATCATGATCCAACTGTTTATCATCAAAAGTTGTCAAGGTTGCTGTGATATCCATAACGATTATCCGGTTAATTAAATTGAGTTGAGTTGAAAACAGAAAATGCTGACCACCAGCGTGACACAGCACTTTTTGACGCGGATAAAGTATAATCAATCAGATATTTTATCAGTTACTGAGCAAACACCTTTTGAATTGAGTGTTCTGGGGTGAATTCAAGCGCCACTCGTTGATTAGTAGCATTGCGCTTAACACTCATACTCATGACTTTTTCGGCCGCTGCCTGCCCAAATAAATTAAATGACAATGTCCAATCAGTCGCTTTTGCATCAATCGAAAAGCGCCCCATGAGAATTAATTGCGTTGTCGAACCAGAATCATGATGATCATCGCCCAATGAAAACATTAATCCTTCTAAGGGACGCAAACCATTATTATCCTTAAATTTTAGATTGGCCAATATTTGAGAGATTATTTCAACACGATGTGCATTAAACTCAACCGTTGATAAATAGCCACTATTGTCATCATCGATATTATCAAATGCGCTAATAGGTAATGACAACACCATAAAAGCGCCATTGTTAACCATATTGATGGTGCCGTGTTGAGCCACCATCATGTGCGATTGCGCCTCTGTAGCCAGCAGTAAACTCATCATAAAAACAATCACCATTATGTGGTTTTTCAAAACGTACATTTGATGTCCTCTTTAAGCGTAATAAGATTGATTATTACGGTGGTGGCAATTGGCCAGCAGCTTCAACTTCACCTTTAACACATCGCTGAAAAAACGGATAACTATCTGTTGCGTAGTAATGATAAATGCCATTAGGAAATTCTGGAGTGACCCCCACTCGGCCATTACATTCATCCAAATCGCCAGAGCCTTCTATATATTCCCAGTCTTGTTTAAACGTACCTAAAGCATATAAATCGGTTGAAGGTCTGCTATCACTTACCTCTGTGGCCAACTGGTAACTGCCTGTGACAACTTTAAGTCCGGAAGTTGCATCATCTGCTGTGCTATATCCATAACGGGCGTAAATTGGGAAACCATCAGATGCCCATGCAATTAAGGTCATGGTGTTACTACTGCCGCCGTGGAGCGCAATAAAACCTTCTGGCATACCATGGTAATGATATGCGCCACTTGGCTGAACATGAGCGTTATTGTCGTCAGTACCAAAATCAAAACTAGATTGACCCAGCGCCTCAATGTTCCAATTACCGACATTCATAGCCGCATCACAAATTAAACCTGGATCGTCACAAGTACCGGCAGTACTGGCATCTATTTTCACCCCGTTTAATACATACCCCTGCGGCCCTGACGGTCCACCTAATTGGGTAGCCACATCGGTTTGAACTGGCAACAAGGTTATACTCGCTGTGATCACTTGCTCAGTGATCATGTTGGGATTGCCATCATTAGGAAAGGTACCCACTTCGTGGTCTGGAATTCCATTGGCGACTAACTCACGCATATCATCAGCACACGTCCATTGCGATTCGCTGTTATAGCCAACTGACTCCGAATCGTTAAATTCATTGTATGAATAATCACATGTCACACCATCGGTGCTGCTGTCGGTGCTCACATCATTATCTGTCGTAGTGTCTACCACTGTCAGACTGGTACTGTCATCGGTTGACGCTGTGGCATCATCACTGCTGTCACAGGCCGTTAATAAACCTGCTAATACCAAAGTACATAATAGAGATTGAGTAAACTGACGATGTTTTACGAATAGTGTCATGTCATCGATTCCTTTTAGTGGATCGTAAAATGGTTTAACGAAGGAAATGCTTAATTACCTATCGATGATATAGAGACAATGTGCAGAAAAATCGCATAAAAACCACAAAAGTGGTGGATATGGTAAATAAGATGTTAATGGAATAATTCGCTGTCTGATGTTTATGGCAAAACATCAGCGGTATGAGAAGGTAACCAAAAATGTGAACCGCGTAAACTTGAGTAGAAAGGTTAACATTAACTTGTGGGTCGTCTATCAATAAGGTTTTCACTACAAGGTTCTGTAATTTAATCATTGTGCAGTAAAATGCCAAGGGCAATAACGGCTTGTTTACAGTTAATTACCCTTAGCCCTTTAATCACTATGTCACTATGTCACTAAATTAATGACTTAACGACTTTAGCGGCCAACTATATCCACGCAGACATCTGTTCTTTAGTGGGTTTACTGCCTTTGTGAACCACTGTCTCATCAACCACCACAGCAGGTGTACTCATAACGTCATAAGCCATAATTTTAGCCATATCTGTGACTTTTTCGATTTTTATTGCAACACCCTTTTCATCGGCAACAGCTTGGGCAAGCTCTGCGGTTTCAAGACATTTTTTACAACCAGAACCCAAAATTTTAACCGTCTTCATTATTTATCCTTATAGATGTTGATGAAAAAATCATAATACCGGTGCTAACGCATTAAAGATCCAACCGACGAGAGTAAATGCGACTAATAACACGCAAAATAATATCGCCAGCAAGCGCCATTGCATAACTTGTTTTAACAAAATAAACTCAGGAAAACTGGCTGCAACCGTACTCATACAAAATGCCAATGTTGTGCCTATTGGTAGACCATTAATAATCAGACTTTCCATAACCGGAATAACCCCTGTTGCATTGGAGTAAAGTGGAATACCCAGCAACACCGCTGCAGGAACAGACCACCATTGCCCGTCACCTAAATGCGTTTCAATCCAACCGTCAGGCACAAAACCATGTAATGCTGCGCCCAAACCCACACCAATAATGACCCATTTCCACACTCGGCCAAAAATATCTAGCATCTCAGTTTTGGCAAATTGGTGTCTTTGTGGAAATGACATTTTTTGCACATTTTCATCGGTATTGACAAGCCCCTTTTGTTGACCACGCTTTAAGGCTTCGGCGGCAAATGATTGTAACCAGCGCTCGGCCTTAATGCTGTCTAGAAACAGGCCACCTAACATGCCAACACTCATCCCAACAGCAACATACAGTAACGTAAATTTCAGTCCCAATAAGCTCATAAGTAATAAGATCGCTACTTCGTTGATTAAAGGTGAAGTAATCAAAAAACTCATGGTGATCCCCAAAGGGATCCCTGCTGATGTGAAACCTAAAAACACCGGGATACTCGAACAAGAGCAAAATGGTGTCACCACGCCAAAACCAGATCCCATTAAGTAACCTAACCCACGGTGTTTTCCTGCTAAATAATCCCTCACTCGTTCAACATTTAACGAGGCCCTTATTAGGGCAATGAGATAAATCATCACTAAAAGTAAAGCAAAAATTTTAGTCACATCTTCAACAAAAAAATGCAATGCATCACCCAGTTTTGTTTCTGGCGACAAGCCCATTGCACCAAAAATAAGCCAAGAGGCAAAATCAGAGAAAACCTGAAACATAACTCAATACTCGATAAACATGGTCTTATTAAAATAGCGGTTTTATCTACTCTAATATAAGATCTAGGTCTCGCTTTCTAAACATGACGTTAGCTGACATCAACAATAATGCCCGTGTAATCATTGAGGTAATTTGAACAATTGTGCCGATGAACATGACAAATGGCTTATAGCATCATCTGTGTAACTGCCATCACATCAACACCAAAGCTGCACATATGTATTAATTTGTTTATGATGTGCATATAAAATTGTAAGTTAATATCAACTGCTGAGATCACGTAATGCAACGTAGACAGTTTTTAAAAGTGGGAGTACTCGGTGCCGCCGTTGGTGTCGCAGGAGCAAGTGCTTTGTGGTTAAGCCAAGGCAATGATCCCAAACTCCTGACACTAGCAGCATTATTAGCTAAGTTAGATCAATTAAAAATGTTACCGACAGAGCAACTTGCAACATTAAGCACAGGAGAATGGAACTGCGCGACAGTGTTGACTCATTGCGCTCAAAGTGTTGAATTTTCAATGACGGGATTTCCTGAACATAAATCAACACTATTTAAGCACACTGTCGGAGCATTGGCATTTTCAGCTTTTGTGACAAAAGGGGCAATGTCACATAACTTAGCAGAACCGATTCCTGCTGCTCCCAGTATTCATCCCAATACAGATGTCAATCAAGCACTGACAAGACTGATCAAATCCTTGAATGATTTTAAGAAATTTAACGGCTCATTATCACCACATTTTGCCTATGGTGAACTCAACAAAGCAGATTATGAATTGGCCCATGTGTTACATTTTTATAATCACTTAGACACCTTCAAGCACATAAGTTAACGAGGAACATCGTTTGCTAACCACAGGCATTAACTACCGAGTCGCGATGCCCAATTACCATTATGTTGCTGTTTACACGCGGTTTCGGTATCAAAGCTTACATGTTGTTCGATATTTTTTATCCTCAATATGCTCCTTGGCAAGAGTGTCTTTAATTACGCTTAATAATCCGGCTTTATGGCCGCTTTGGTTAAATGTCCTGAGTTGTGCATCGGTATCGAACACACAAATGATGCGTAAACTACTTGGAAAGGCCCCATAATTAACTAAATGCGTAATCCATACAAACCCAGGGTAAGTTGCCATTGCATAATCGCATACAGCCGTGAGCCCCAGCCTAAGTTGATTATCGATTTTCTTGTCAGTTTTCCGCATAATAATTCACCATATTAAACAATGTGATAGCCAATCAACAAACCTATTCATGAGCAATATTGATGAACCCACTGATAGTCTATCATGTGATTCTCGAACATTTTATTGCTATATTAACAACATCATAATACCGTAAACATACAGATTTCTAACACAAGTATTGGGCTTAAGGAAAAGCAATAATGAAATGGATAATTGTTGTGGTACTCAGTTGGTGTATTGGCTATATAAGTTATCCCCTGCTTGGAGCTAATAACACCGACAATACAACACCATTCCAGGTTTTATCTCATCAAACACCGTCAATCAGTCCTATACAATCAGAACCTACATCCTCAGGACAATTGATGCTTAGCACAATCAACAGTTTACCTCCCACACAACATGATCGTGAAACAATAAAAGCATCATTAAACAATGATGACACACCCTATATGTCCATTTTTCAGCTTATGCAATTGGCAGAACAAGACCCATTAGAAGCACTATTGATTGCCCAAGAAACCCAACATGAAGACTTATATGGTTTTATTTTAGAGATAGCCGGAAAAAAGCAGTTTTCCAGCGTAATGTCATGGCTTGAGCAACAAAAAGTATCAGAACATTACGAATCGTTACTCGACAGTTACTTGCGTGGTTTAGCTTCAGTCAACCCACAACAGGCATTAAATGACATCGAACTACTGGCAATAGATCCAATGAAATCATCTATCATGATCTCTATTGTCGACTCTTGGGCCAGTACAGATGCAATAAGCACATTTGAATGGTTAAAACAACAACCTGAAACCCCATCAACATTAAAGATGTATTTGAATACTATGTATTACTTCATTGAACAATCACCAAATGAAGCTGCAAATTTAATTTCATCGTTGCCGTTAAATGAATCTTCTAATTATTTGATCACCTCAATGGTTTATCATTTAGTTGAAAAGAACATTCAAGATGCGGTTGATTGGTTAGACGGTATTTCGGTCGAACAGCGCGCCAGTGGCGTGTTCATTATTTCTCGTAAAATGGCAGAAACTGATCCCGAAGCTGCCTTAGTATTTTTAAACGACCAGAAACAAGCTTACGATTTAAATCAAGATTATTTCAACAGTGCACTTGCAGAAATAGCCAGTGTTGAACCAAAGATGATGATAGCGAGAATAGACAATTACGAAGCCAATGTGCAACGAGATATTATGATCAATGCCAGTTATGCCCTGACAGAGCATACAGAGTCCAATTTCTTGCAAATAATCGATTCATTGTCTGATGACAACAAAGACATCGCATTTCGCCAACGAGCCAATCTGCTCAATCAAACTGCTCCCCAACAGGCATTTACGATTGCCGAACGTATAAACGACGCCACAATTCGTGAAGAATCGATTATTCGTACTGTGAATGTATGGAGTGGTTTTAATAAACAAGCCGCATTAACGGCGATTGATAACTCAACCCAATTAACTACCAATCAAAAAGCCAAGATAATTAATCAAATTCAATTACAGTTAACATCATCAAATATTATTTACCCTTAGTACATTTGCAGCGGTATTCATATTAAAATACTGGCAACAGATATTGATGGCATTGAATAATACCAATCTCATTAAATATCTGATCAGTTCAGAGTCTCTCAGGTTTTTCAATTCAAGGCACATTGATGTAGAAATGGTTGTTCCCTTTTAAATCGATGTAACACAGAAGTGGAATACCTGAGAGACTCCATTCTGGTGGGGTTCAAAGTCCTTTATGCTTCGTTAGATGCTTTCAAAATACGACGGCATGGTCTATTTTTTTCCAAAAAAATAAGACATTCCCACCATCCATGGCGGTCAGATGCTGGAGGTAGAGTAACGCAGGAGCTTGTTACCGAGGATCACTATTCGCTTCAATCATCTGCCTTGCCTACAGCACTTTGAACGCCCGCTGAAAGACCACATATTTAATAGGATTGGTATAAATTGACATCGTCAACATGCTCAAATTTACTAAAAATAGTCACTCGAAAAAATGAATGAATATATTCAACTGACAATAATAGGTGCTTAGTGCACCACATTCTGGATTGTAGTGTACTAAGCACTTTAGCTTCTTTATACACTCTGGGCGCTCGTGTTCAAAAAGCATCAAAACGGTTTGCGCGCCTTCTAAATACGTTAGTTAAATAAATCGTTTTCTTTTCGTCTAAGGCCTGTATATTTGAATAATTAAACAGTCTTTAGGTGAAATAGCATAAAATATCAATACAATAACGACAACAAGGACTTTTCATGAAAGGTTTTTCACTGGTGTTAACCAGTTTAACTATGGCGATTTCTGCCATGACACACGGGGCGGAAATTGATCTCAACCACATTCAACGTTTAGGCCCAGTAAACCAGCTAACCGCAGCGCCATTGTCGAAAAGTGCTCATGCAGATACACTGCGTACTAATATAGTCAGGCGTATAATTGAGCAATCAAGTTACAAAAAAAATAAAACTGTTCAAATATTTAATCAACAAATGACCTGGAAAGCAGCATCATCAAATATAAAAGGTGAAGGCTGGTTAGTCTATCAACTACCTATATCGACTGATCGTTTTACCCAAGGCACATTAACCATTAACGGACTTGAAGATCCGCAGGTGTATCTCAATGATCAACGAGTAAAATCTGCAAATGAAGTCAGCTTAAAGCTAACTAGTGGGGACTACCAAATTGTCATCTTGGCCGACGGTCAACAAAAAAATGTCCCTTTTAGCGTTGATTGGCAGGGTAAAAGCGATATCGATAGTCTCGCTTTTTCTGAGAAAAAAACGCAACGAGTCTCTGCTGAGCAGCTATTTGATGCCAAAGTAATTAACGACTTAACCCTATCACCTAATGGTAAGTACTTATTGCAATCGACTATCGAATACCAACCAAGCCAAGGTGATACCCCCATTCAAGTGACCGAGTTACACAAGGTGTCGGACAACAGTGTGGTATATCGTTGGCAAGATAACCGCCCAAACAGCGCTGTATGGTCGAGTGATAGTCAACAATTGGCGTTTGTGGCCAATAAACAAATTCAGTTACTCAATGTGGCTGACTTAGTTATTGAAGTCGTCGCAGCCGATATTGAGAATGTATCAGGCTTACATTGGTACGACGACAGCCTGTTATTTAATTGGCAAAAACCATTTGAAGCCGATGAAAAAGCGACCTCAAAGCGTTTTAGGGCATTAGAAGACCGCTGGAGTTATTGGCGCGACAATAGCCAACTTTACCAACTAGATGTGGCTTCAGGCTTTATTCGTCAGTTAACTGATGACAAGATTAGCACCGATTTTGTCGACAGCAATGTCGATAAAAATACGCTGTTATTGACTCGCTCGCCGGTTGATTATGCTGAGCCTGCCCATGGATTAACTCAGTTAATTGAATTGGATCTAAAAGACTTAACCGAAACCATGATTGGTGAATATCGTAGCTTTAGCGGTGCGTTATACGCTGATGATGGTATGTACATCACCGCAGGTCCTCGCTTTATGGATGGTGTCGGTATTCAGGACAAATCCATTGAAGTGAATGATTATGATGGTCAATTATATTGGCGAGATGACAAAGGTAATGTGAGTGCATTAAGCAAAGACTTTGACCCTGCTATCGGCAATATGACTAAGCTTAAAAATAATGATGTGATACTGACCGTATCTGAAGGCGACCGCTCACCGCTGTATGTATTTGATAAAAGTAAAAGTCGATTTAGTAAAATCGACACAAGTGTTGATATGGTAACTCACTTTAGTGTCGCCACAGAACAATCTACCCCAACCATAGTGTTTGCGGGTACGTCGGCCACAGTGCCACAAAAAGCATATAAAATGGCATTGAATGCTAGCCGTAAAGAGTTGTTGTTCGACAGCCAAAAACTCAGTTATGCCAATACCCGTTTGGGTGAGATCCAAGATTTCGATTTTACCAATAAGCTTGGCCAAAATATCGATGGTCGGGTGTATTTACCAGCAGACTTTGATGCCAATAAAAAGTATCCGGCATTAGTGTATTACTATGGCGGTACTTCTCCTGTTGGGCGTCACTTTACTGGTCGTTGGCCATTTAATTTATGGGCTGCCCAGGGGTACGTAGTGTATGTACTGCAACCCAATGGCGCTACCGGTTATGGCCAAGCGTTTAGTGGTCGCCACGTGAATGCATGGGGGAAATACAGTGCCGATGACATTATTGAAGGGACTAAAGCCTTCTTAAACGCGCATAGTTTTGTCGACCCTAAACGAGTGGGCAACATGGGCGCATCATACGGCGGCTTTATGACCCTGTATTTAGCTACCAAAACTGATATTTTTGCTGCGTCAATGTCTCATGCTGGGATCAGTAATTTATCATCTTACTGGGGCCATGGCTGGTGGGGTTATGGTTATTCTGGTGTGGCGAGTCGTGGCAGTTTTCCGTGGAATAACCCTCAGCTGTATGTAGAACAAAGTCCGTTATATCATGCAGATAAAATCACTACGCCATTATTGTTGATCCACGGTAATGCCGATACTAACGTGCCTGTCGGTGAAAGCCATTACATGTACACCGCACTCAAGCTGTTAGGCAAAGAGGTAGAATTGGTTGAGTTTAATGGTCAAAACCATCACATCAACAGCCGTCAAGCTCGCTTTGATTGGTGGAATACTACCATGGCTTGGTTTGACTTAAAGTTAAAAAATCAGCCTGAATGGTGGAATAACCTTTATCCTGAAACCAAACAGCAGTAGTTATTTATAAGATAAGCCTAGGGTTGAATTATACTCGATTATTTTTCAGCCCCTTTTATAAATCACTTCACTTTTTTCCAATATCAACGCGATTGCCGCCAGCATTTTTTGCTCGATACATTGCTTGATCTGCATGTTTAAGTAATTCTTGTTCATCATCGCCGTCATCTGGATAACGCGCAATGCCAATACTCGGCGAAAGATGGAGAGTCATATTATCGAAGAGATAAGGCTTCTCAAGTTCAGCGCGAATATTTTCAGCAATCACAAGTATATTGGTATATAAATCAATGCCATTTAACACCACGACAAACTCATCACCACCAAAACGTCCAACGGTATCGGATTTGCGAATACAATCACGCAAACGTTGGGCAATATTCTTAAGTAGTTTGTCACCAACAAGATGTCCGTAACTATCATTTACATTTTTAAACCCATCAATATCAATAAATAACAATGAAAGATGCGTGTTTTCGCGGCGCGCTAATCCAATCGATGTTTGTAAACGACCAAATAATAAAGCTCTATTGGGGAGTTCAGTTAATGGATCATGTCCTGCAATATAATGAAGTTGCTTCTCCATCAATTTTCTTTCGGTAATATCGTGAGCGATTGCAATTCTAAATTGATGGTCTTCAGACCATCGTGCCGACCAAAGAATATCGATGACATTTCCGTCTTTACGGACCCAGCGATTTTCAAAACGCGGTTGAAGTTTTCCGTCCAGCAAGCTTTCAACTACTTTCAGTGTTTTTACACTATCTTCGGGGTAAACAAAATCTATCATGGATCGGCCAATCACCTCATCAGGAGAATATCCAAAAATATCTTCAAATGCAGCACTAACAAAAACAAAATATCCTTTTTTATCAACAACACAAACTGCATCTAACATTAAATCGATAACCGCTCTAAGTGCCACTAAATCAAAGGTTTTCATACTATTCACACCTCGAGACGTCAGCTAAATTAATAAAACATAATACACGTCAGCTCATATGTGGCGTTAAATAAACTCAATGCCTTAATAACGATATGGTTGAACCATTCGATGCGTAAAAGCTGTGGTAATACGCTTAATCATACCAAAGCATAGTTTATCCATTAAAAAAATGACTTCCCCACGGCTTTAGTTGCATAAAAATCAACCGATTAATTAATATCTTTACCTTAATGAATGCTGGATGATAAATAAAGGGCGTCATTCTGTTAAAAGGTTTTAGACCTCAACAACCCTAGGCCAATCCGCAAGACCAATAACAGCTCAACTGTTAACCCATTTTATTGTTCTAGGGCTATTAACTACAACAAACAACAATTCACATCTTATGCAAAAAAATTCGTAATAAAATCACATTAATGCTTTATCAGCCCTTGCAAACGAGTTTAAATGCGGTTAAGTTAACTGCAAGCAAATTAATTCAAATTTAATGAGTGCATAAAACCTCATTTAAATTGATTAACAATATTATAGTAAAGAGAATAATCATGAACATCCAAGTGACTACAATCCATCATCATCACCATATGCGGTAGCCTTCGGATGCTTACTGCCGAAGGACGTTATCCTTCTGGTGGTGAACAATATTTCACATAAACCCCTGGAAGGAATTTCAGGGGTTTTTTGTTTTCTAAATTATATTTTATTTCAACTTTTAAATTTACACATTTTATATTTAAACCATAAGGAAGTATCACATGAGTGAATCAAAGCGTTTACGTATTGCCATCCAGAAATCAGGCCGTTTATCAAAAGAGTCTCAACAGTTACTGAAAAGCTGTGGCGTTAAATTTAACGTTAATGAGCAACGCTTGATTGCACACGCAGACAACATGCCAATCGACTTATTACGCGTGCGTGATGATGATATTCCAGGCTTAGTTATGGACGGTGTTGTTGACCTAGGTATTATTGGTGAAAACGTACTTGAAGAAGAGCAAATTGAGCGTCAGCTAGCTGGCAAACCAGCTGAATGTACTAAATTACGTGAGTTAGATTTTGGTTCTTGCCGTTTATCATTAGCGGTACCCAATGAGTTTGCGTATAAAGATGCAACATCTCTTGAAGGACTTCGTATCGCCACTTCTTACCCGAACTTGCTACGCCGCTTTATGCAAGAAAAAGGCATTAACTACAGCGATTGTATGCTTAAAGGTTCAGTAGAAGTCGCACCTCGCGCAGGTTTATCAGACGGTATTTGTGATTTAGTGTCTACAGGCGCCACTCTTGAAGCGAATGGCCTATATGAAACAGAAGTGATTTACCGCTCAATGGCGTGCATCATTCAATCAAATCAAACTCAATCAACTGAAAAACAAGCGCTCATCAACAAAATCTTATCTCGAATGAATGGTGTTATCCGTGCTCGTGAAAGTAAATACATCTTATTGCACGCACCACTTGAAACCTTAGACCAAATCGTTGCCCTACTTCCTGGTGCTGAAAACCCAACAGTATTACCACTTAATGACGACACTAATCGTGTGGCTATTCATGTTGTGAGTACAGAAGATTTGTTCTGGGACACAATGGAAGAGTTGACCGTATTAGGTGCAAGCTCAATTCTGGTCATGCCTATTGAAAAAATGATGGGGTAACACAAATGCAAATCCTCGATTGGGCTTCTTTATCAACCGTAAAACAACGACAAACGTTAGCGCGTTCTCCACTCATTGGGGATGCCAGTGCCTTGCAAGGTGTTCGCGACATTATTGAGCAAGTTAACAGTCAAGGCGATACAGCCTTACTGAAATTTAACCAGCAATTTGATGGCGTTGATCTCACTGAATTGGCATTAACTGCAGAGCAAATTAGTGCTGCATGTTCACGAGTCAGTAGCGACGTGAAGCAAGCGGTAGCACAAGCAGTAGCTAACATTGAAACCTTTCATAAAGCGCAGGTGTTTCAGGGTGTAGATATCGAAACTCAAGCGGGAATTCGTTGTGAACTCAGAAGCGAGCCTATCGAACGTGTCGGATTATATATTCCCGGTGGCACCGCACCATTAATTTCTACAGTAATGATGTTGGCTTTACCGGCAAGAATAGCTGGCTGCGGCAAACGGGTATTAGTCAGTCCACCACCGATTAATGATGCGATTATTTATGCCGCTAATGTTTGTGGTATTACCGATATTTTCCAAGTTGGTGGAGCACAAGCCATCGCGGCACTGGCTTTTGGTACCGAATCAGTACCCAACGTAGACAAAATATTTGGCCCAGGTAATCGCTACGTGACAGAAGCAAAGCGTTTAGTCTCACAAGACAGCCGTGTTAGCGTATCTATAGACATGCCAGCCGGTCCGTCGGAAGTACTCGTTATTGCCGACAAAGAGGCCAACCCTGCTTTTGTGGCATCCGATCTACTGTCACAAGCTGAACACGGCGTTGACTCACAAGTGATGTTAGTCACTGACTCATTAGCACTAGCAGAGCAAGTAAACCAAGCCTTAACGGAGCAATTAGCACAATTGAGCCGTAAAGATATTGCCGCATCAGCGCTAGAATGCAGCCGTAGCATTATTGTCAGTAATATGGAGCAAGCCGCTAAAGTATCTAACTTATATGGCCCAGAACATTTAATTATTCAAACAGCGGCGCCTCGTGAAGTACTTAAGCAAGTGCGCGGCGCAGGTTCGGTGTTTTTAGGCGCTTATACACCAGAGTCTGTTGGCGATTACGCGAGTGGGACCAACCACGTTTTACCAACGTATGGTTATAGCCGTTCGGTATCAAGCTTGTCATTGGCCGATTTCAGTCGTCGGTTTACGGTGCAAGAACTCAGCAAACAAGGACTGCAAACCTTAGGTCAAAGTGTCATGGTATTAGCTGAAAACGAACTGTTAGATGCGCATAAAAATGCCATTGCCATTCGTTTAGCCAGTTTGCAATAGGGAATATTGTTGAGCTTTAAGCTGAAACTGAAGTGATGAGTTAACACCTTATATAGAATAAAAGTAGAGAGCATAGCCATGAGTCAGACCCTAGCAGCGCCTTTTAATCCAAACACGTTAGCAAGACCCGAATTACTGACGTTAACACCCTATGAAAGTGCCAGACGTATCGGTGGTAGAGGTGATATTTGGGTCAATGCTAACGAATCGCCATTTAATAATAGCGATCTTGATAAAGTTAATCGTTACCCAGAATGCCAGCCTCCTGAACTCATCAATGCTTACAGCCGTTATTCCGGCGTAAAGACGAGTAACATTATTGCCAGCCGCGGTGCAGACGAAGCGATTGAATTACTCATTCGTACATTTTGTATCCCTGGAGTCGACAGTATTGCTTGTTTTGGCCCGACCTATGGTATGTATTCAATTAGCGCAGCAACTTTTAATGTCGCGGTTACGGCGCTAAGTTTAACCGATGAGTATCAATTACCGGATGCCTGGTCAACTCAAATAGACAATGCCAAAATTGTGTTTATTTGTAACCCAAATAATCCAACCGGAACCGTTATTGCTAAAGATAAAATTGAACAAGCGATACAAGCGGCACCAAATTCAATTGTAGTGGTAGATGAAGCCTATATTGAATTTTGCCCTGACTACAGCGTGGCAGATTTATTGGGTAAGTACCCTAACCTCGTTGTGTTACGCACCTTATCTAAAGCGTTTGCGTTGGCCGGTGCTCGTTGTGGTTTTATGCTCGCTAATGATGAGATTATAGATTTAGTGATGCGAGTAATCGCGCCGTACCCAGTGCCGTTACCAGTATCAGAGCTTGCGACTAAAGCCTTAAGCCAAGATGGTATTGACACCATGCAAACTCAAGTCGCGACGTTAGTTGCACAAGGCAAACGTTTAAGTGATGCACTACAGGCTTATGGTGCCAAAGTGTTACCAGCAAATGGCAACTACGTGCTAGCTAAATTTGACGATGTCGGTGCTGCCGCTAAACGCTTAAGTGATTCAGGTGTTGTCGCTCGCGCCTATAAAGATCCGCGTCTTGCTGACGCAATTCGCTTTAGCTTTACCAATGAACAACAAACAAATTTGATTATCGCTTTGTTTGAAAAAAGTCTCTCTGAGTCAGTAGCATAGCGTGCAATAAATCGCTTCAACAGACAGAGTGAACAACAGATTGATAAACGCTTAAATTAATACTAATAAAATTACACCCTATTTAAGGCAGTAAACATGAAACAGAGCATATTATTCATCGACCGCGATGGCACCTTAGTTGAAGAACCTGCAATCGATAAGCAGTTAGACAGTTTGGCTAAATTGGTTTTTGAACCACAAGTTATTCCAGCGTTACTTAAATTACAAAAAGCAGGCTTTCGCCTCGTAATGGTCAGTAATCAGGATGGTTTGGGCACGCCTTCTTTTCCAAAAGAAGACTTTGATGCACCACACAACATGATGATGCAAATATTCGAAAGCCAAGGGGTTAAATTTGATGATGTGTTGATATGTCCTCACTTTAATGATGAAAACTGCAGCTGCCGTAAACCGAAGCTAGGTCTAGTAAAAGACTATTTAACCCAAGGCAAAGTCGACTTTACGACTTCGGCTGTCATTGGCGATCGCGACACTGACGTTGAACTCGCCAATGCCATGGGCATTAAAAGCTTTAAATACCAACGTGACAGCTTAAACTGGGACAATATTGCCAATGCTTTACTCAGCAAAGGCCGTATTGCGACTGTTGTTCGCACCACTAAAGAAACCAATATCAAAGTCACCATCGATCTTGATAGTCAAACCAAAGGTGAAATTGAAACCGGAATTGGTTTCTTTGACCACATGCTTGATCAAATTCAAACCCACGGTAACTTTAGAATGGATGTGAATGTCGACGGCGATCTAGAAATCGACGACCACCACAGCGTAGAAGACACGGCATTGGCTATCGGTGATGCCATTCGCCAAGCTTTAGGTGATAAACGTGGTATTGCCCGTTTTGGTTTTAGCTTACCAATGGATGAAGCCAGCGGTGAATGTCTCATGGACATTTCTGGTCGTCCATTCATTAAGTTCAATGCTGATTTCGACCGTCAAATGGTCGGAGAGATGGCCACTGAAATGGTGCCACATTTCTTCCGTTCATTTGCAGATGGTCTGCGCTGCACATTGCACATTGGCTCACAAGGCGATAACGATCACCACAAAGTAGAAGCCTTATTTAAAGTGCTAGGCCGTACACTTCGCCAAGCGGTGAAAGTTGAAGGTGACATATTGCCATCAAGCAAAGGTGTGCTGTAAGGAGTTCATGTGACACAAATATCAAATGCTTCAAACACTGCCAATGATCTTACTGTGATTATTGACACCGGTTGTGCCAATTTAAGCTCAGTACGGTTTGCTTTTGAGCGCCTAAAAGCCAATGTGATTGTCAGCGCTGACTTTGATGTTATTCGCAGCGCAGCAAGAGTAGTACTGCCTGGTGTTGGCACCGCTGGTGCGGCTATGGACGCCCTAAAACAAAAGAACCTCATTGAGCTAATTAAAAGCTTAACGCAGCCCGTTATGGGCGTATGTTTAGGCATGCAAATGCTGGCATCTTTGTCTAATGAACATGGCGGCCGTAGCGAGCAAAACATCACCTGCTTAGGGCTAGTGCCCACTGACATTGGCGACTTAGACAGCAAAGGCTTACCTTTGCCCCACATGGGCTGGAATCAAATTGAGGTGAGCGATCACCCATTATTTGTCGGCATAGAAAATGGCAGCTACGTGTATTTTGTTCACAGTTACCGTGCGCCAATCAGCGAATATACTTTAGCCAGTAGCACATATGGAGAATCATTCAGTGCCGCCATTGGTAAAGGCAATTTTTTTGGGGTGCAATTCCACCCAGAAAAAAGTGCCAAAGTGGGTGCGCAAATTTTACAGAACTTTTTACAGATGGGGTTAAACATGAGGACACCACAGTGATTATTCCTGCCATTGATTTAATTGACGGCCAAGTGGTGCGTTTGTACCAAGGTGACTACGACAAACAAACCACCTTTGACTTAAGCCCGCTTGTCCAGTTGCAATCTTACCAAGCCCAAGGGGCAAAACTGCTGCATATCGTCGACTTAACCGGTGCTAAAGATCCTAATAAACGTCAAACCCAATTAATTGCTGAACTTACCGCTGGACTGGATGTTGACATTCAAGTCGGTGGTGGTATTCGTAGCGAAGAGCAAGTTGCCGAGCTCCTCAATATTGGTGTTAAACGTGTGGTTATAGGCTCGCTTGCCGTTAAAGAGCCTGAACTGGTTAAAAGTTGGTTTGTAAAATACGGCAGTGATGCAATCTGTTTAGCGCTGGACGTCAACATTAACGATGAAGGCGAAAAAATTGTCGCAGTATCAGGCTGGCAATCTGGTGGCGGTAAATCACTAGAGTCATTAGTCGCCGAATTTGAAACGGTCGGCCTTAAGCATGCTTTAGTGACCGATATTAGCCGTGACGGCACTTTAACTGGCGCTAACACCGAACTTTACACTGAGTTAGCGGCAAGTTATCCAAACATTCTGTGGCAAGCCTCTGGCGGTATTGCAACCCTCGACAACGTCGCTGCGGTACGCGACAGTAAAGCCTCAGGCATTATCATTGGCAAAGCTTTATTGATTAATCAATTTACCGTTGAGGAGGCAATACAATGCTGGCCAAACGCATAGTTCCGTGTCTTGATGTACGCGAAGGTAAAGTGGTTAAAGGCGTGCAGTTTCGCAATCACGAAATTGTTGGAGATATCGTTCCCCTCGCCGCCCGTTATGCCGAAGAAGGTGCTGATGAATTAGTGTTTTATGACATTACCGCCAGTGCTCACGATAGAGTCATTGATAAGTCTTGGGTTAGCCGCGTTGCAGAACAAATTGATATTCCATTTTGTGTTGCCGGAGGCATTAAAACCATTGAGCAAGCCCGTGAAAAATTGGCCTTTGGCGCTGATAAAATATCAATTAACTCGCCTGCATTAAGCGACCCAAGTTTAATATCACGCCTACAAGATGAGTTTGGCCGCCAATGTATTGTTATTGGCATTGACTCATTTTACGACGCCGCCAGTGATAGCTATAAAGTAAAACAGTTTACCGGTGATGAAACGGCGACTAAAGACACCCAATGGTATACCCAAGATTGGGTCGAAGAAGTGCAAAAACGCGGTTGTGGTGAGATAGTATTAAACGTCATGAACCAAGACGGCGTGCGCGGCGGATATGACATCAAACAACTCAGCATAGTACGCGCCATTTGCGATGTACCGTTAATAGCCTCAGGCGGTGCGGGCACTATGGAACACTTTAAAGACGTGTTTGAACTCGCCAAAGTTGATGCAGCATTAGCTGCAAGCGTATTTCATAAAGGCATTATAGATATTGGTGAGCTAAAGCAATATTTGCACGCCAATCACATTGCGATTCGTTTATAAGCTTAGGCTTTAACGACGAAACCCAAAAAATATAGCCTCACCCAATAAGAGATTACACATGACAAGCATTACATTTGATAGCACAAGCGTAGATTGGGACAAGCAACAAGGGTTAATCCCAGCGGTTGTACAGCACCACCTAACGGGCAAGGTCCTCATGCTAGGCTACATGGATCAAGCCGCATTAGAAAAAACCTTAGCCACTAAACAAGTCACCTTTTTTAGTCGATCTAAACAACGTTTATGGACCAAAGGCGAAACCTCTGGTAACACACTTGATCTCATTGCTATCGACAAAGACTGTGATAACGACAGCTTTTTAGTGCAAGTTATCCCTAACGGCCCAACTTGCCATACTGGTACTGAAAGCTGCTGGTCAGATGGCAACGCGCATCCTTTTATTGATAATCTGACCAAGTTGATTATTTCTCGTAAAGGCCAAAGTGCAGATTCAAGCTATACCGCATCGCTCTTTGAGCGTGGTACTAAACGTATGGCCCAAAAAGTCGGTGAAGAAGGCTTAGAAACCGCCCTTGCTGCAGCAACCCATGATAAAGAAGAGCTTATTAATGAAGCCTCTGATTTAATGTACCACTTAATCGTGCTACTTGAAGATCAAGGTTTATCGATGGCAGATATTAATAAAAACTTGTTAGATCGCCATAATAAAGCCAAATAGCTTTGACGCTTTAATCGCACAATAAAAAAGACGCTAATGCGTAATGCCGTTCACTTAAGGTGAGCGGCACTTTTTCTTTTTGCTACCGGATACTTGTTTTTACTGACTTTTAAGCAGCGTGGATAACTCCTCTCTCGCTTGCCTTCTAACTTAAATTGTTTGGCATTT
>NZ_JBSQBN010000226.1:0-1980 GCF_053850585.1 Shewanella sp. A22 | reverse complement strand
CAGATACTGGAGGTAGAGTAACGCAGGAGCTTGTTACCGAGGATCACTATTCGCTTCAATCATCTGCCTTGCCTACAGCACTTTGAACTCCCGCTGAAAGATCACATATTTAATAGGATTGGTATTAGCTGTTAGCCTGTTTGCATGAGAAAAGGTTTGTTTTTGGTACCAAGATCTTTTTTTTCGTATTTTTTTGATATAGATCGCTACTTTATTCTACCAATGACATACGCTTAATTTAGGACTGTTATCGATTTTATCGGGAGCAACATATGCATATGACTTTGCAGTTTTTCGGAGCAACTCAAGAAGTTACAGGATCTTGCCATTTACTCACCGTGAATGAACAGCAAGTGTTACTTGATTGTGGGCTTATTCAAGGGAGTAAAGCTGATGCGCTACGTAACCACGATCCTTTTCCATTTCAACCGCAACATATCCATGCTGTTGTATTAAGCCATGCACATATTGACCATTCAGGTCGGTTGCCCTACCTGATAAAAGAAGGCTTTACAGGACCTATTTATACTCAAAGAGCGACCGCACAGCTCTGCAATGTGATGTTACGTGATGCGGCGATGCTGCAAGAAAGAGACACCGACAGGCAAAATAAGAAACGTGCAAAACATGATTTAGAGCCACTTGAACCATTATTTACTGAAAAAGAAGTCGATCAAGTGATGTCGCAGTTTGTGATGCTCGATTATGGTCAACGAGTACAAATTGCCGATGCGGTAGAGATTTGCTTATCTGATGCTGGGCATATTCTTGGCTCAGCCGTCGTTGAGTTGTGGTTAGGCAATAAACCCGAGCAGAAAAAGCTGGTCTTTAGTGGTGATTTAGGCCGAGCTGGAATGCCAATTTTAGACGATCCAACATCAATCGAACACGCCGATTTAGTGTTAATGGAAAGCACATACGGCGATAGATTACATCGAAGCTGGCAAGATACATTGGTTGAGCTTAAATCCATTTTTAAAAGCACCATTAAAGAGAGCCGTGGCAATATTTTAATCCCTGCTTTTTCTGTTGGACGGTCTCAAGAGCTACTTTATCTGTTTCATTTGTATGCCAAAGAATGGGATTTATCGCGCTGGCGTATTTGCTTAGACAGTCCGATGGCAATAAAGGCAACAGAGATTTATGTGAATAACTACCCGCTAATGGATGACGACTTTAAGCGTTTTACCCGCATGTCACCTGGGGAACATCCATTATTATCTTGTGCCGACTTTATTAATAGCACTGAAGAGTCGATAGAGCTGAATGATATTCACCAAGGCTTGATTGTTATTGCCGGTAGCGGCATGTGTAATGGTGGTCGAATTCGCAATCATTTTATGCATAATCTTTGGCGTGAAGAAGCTGACATTATTATTTGTGGTTATCAAGCGATGGGAACACCAGGGCGTTTATTAGTTGATGGCGCTGAAGAGTTAACGATTCATGGTCAAAGTATTAGAGTGGCTGCAAGTATTCATACCGTAGGTGGTTTGTCTGCTCACGCTGATCAAGCTGAGCTATTACGCTGGTACCACCATTTTGAACAGTCGCCAGGGGTCATATTGGTTCATGGGGAGCCAGACGCTCAACAAGTGTTGATGGATGCGCTAAATCAAGACCCTGCCACTAAACCTAAAAGTAGCGCAATTGCGGAGCGAGGAGATTGTTTAGATTTAACCGCTTTACCTGAGTTTGTGTGGCTAAATACAGCCAGTGAAACGTCAGAATAAGGTGGTTTTAATTGATGCTTAACCAGTAGGCTTAAGCATCAATTTCGTTTTGCAGTTTTTCGATACTATCTAATACCAATCCTATTAAATATGTGATCTTTCAGCGGGAGTTCAAAGTGTTGTAGGCAAGGCAGATGATTGAAGCGAATAGTGATCCTCGGTAACAAGCTCCTGCGTTACTCTACCTCCAGTATCTGACCGCCATGGATGGTGGGAATGTCTTATTTTTTATGGAAAAAAATAGACC
>NZ_JBSQBN010000225.1:0-2093 GCF_053850585.1 Shewanella sp. A22 | reverse complement strand
TGGAATACCTGAGAGACTCCATTCTGGCGGGTTTCAAAGTCCTTTATGCTTCGTTAGATGCTTTCAAAATACGACTGCATGGTCTATTTTTTTCCATAAAAAATAAGACATTCCCACCATCCATGGCAGTCAGATACTGGAGGTAGAGTAACGCAGGAGCTTGTTACCGAGGATCACTATTCGCTTCAATCATCTGCCTTGCCTACAGCACTTTGAACTTCCGAGAAAGATCAAATATTTAATAGGATTGGTATTATTATCTGGCCTTTCAACTGGGATCCTAAACCTAGCTGCATAGGAGGTTCAAAAATGCCAGAGGGAGCCATCTGACGTTAGATTTTTTCGTTGCATTACTTCAAGCTATTAACCTGACTTGGATAAAACCACAACTCAATTACCTTCTACTTTAGCTTACAGTAATTCACCCATTTACAATCAGTTAGTGTTCGAAACGTCAATTCGCCTTGTTTAGAAGCGATGGCGAGTTTGAGAGTCATCAAAGACTAAGGTCACGATCCAAACGATAATATTCATATCTCTAATCGTTGATTTAGGTTAAATGTGACTTTTTATCCCAACTATTAAAAATCTCACTACTCCCACACGTCATAGAATGGTATAAATACATAAAACCTGTCTATTTACCTCACTTAGGATAGTTGTAATGATCTTTTCACAAGTAACCCTTGCTCCAGCAGATCCCATCTTAGGCTTAACCGACGCATTTAAAGCAGATACCCGTCCTCACAAAGTTAATTTGGGTGTGGGTATTTATAAAGATGAAGATGGGCAAACGCCTGTTTTATCTTCTGTAAAAAAAGCTGAAGCGATTATACTTGAAACCGAAAAGAGCAAAAATTACCTTGGAATTGAAGGTGTGCAAGCTTACAACAACGCGGTTCAAAATTTACTATTTGGTTCTCAAAGCAAAATCATTGATAACAAACGTGCTGTAACAGCTCAAGCTCCTGGTGGTACAGGTGCGTTACGTGTAGCGGCTGAGTTTTTGGTGCGTAATACGGGCTCTACAACTATTTGGGTCAGTAATCCTACTTGGGCTAATCATCAAAATATTTTTGAAACAGCAGGATTAACGGTAAAACAATATCGTTATTATAAAGCAGAAACTCATGACATGGATTTCGAAGCCATGATCACTGACTTAGCTGATGCAAATGAAGGTGATGTTGTATTACTTCATGGTTGCTGCCATAACCCAACTGGTATCGACCTATCAATTGAACAATGGAAACAAGTCGGTAAGGTATGTGTTGAGAAATCCTTATTACCATTATTCGATTTTGCATATCAGGGCTTCGGCGCAGGTATTGAAGAAGATGCACAAGGTCTACGTGCTGTTGCTTCTGTTGTCCCTGAACTACTCATTGCCAACTCATTTTCAAAAAACTTTGGTTTGTATAACGAACGAATTGGCGCTGTAACCATAGTTGCAGAAACTGAAGATGATGCAGTAAGAAGTTTTAGCCAAATTAAAAAGACTATCCGGGCAAATTATTCTAACCCGCCTGCACATGGTGGATTGATTGTGAGCACCATTTTGGCCGATGACGGATTGCGTCAAGAGTGGGAAGCCGAATTAACACAAATGCGAGAACGTATTGCCGCAATGCGCAGCCTCTTTGTAGAAAGTCTTAAAGCCGAAGGCGTAAAACAAGATTTTAGTTTTATTTCTCGTCAAAATGGCATGTTCAGTTTTTCTGGATTAAATAAAAACCAGGTTGCTCGCTTAAGAGATGAATTTGCCATATATATTGTTAGTTCGGGTCGTATTAGTGTTGCAGGACTGACAAAAAATAATATACCCGTAGTGTGTAAAGCGATTGCTCAGGTAATTTAGTTTTTAGGTCAACTAAAAAGGCTGCCGATGAGCAGCCTTTTTAATGCTGTTTTTATAGTAATAAAGCATGTAATACCAATCCCATTAAATATCTGGTCAGTTCAGAGCCTCTCAGGTTTTTCAATTCAAGGCACATTGATGTAGAAATGGTTGTTGCCTTTTAAATCGATGTAACACAGAAGTGGAATACCTGAGAGACTCCATTCTGGCGGGTTTCAAAGTCCTTTATGCTTCG
>NZ_JBSQBN010000224.1:0-2250 GCF_053850585.1 Shewanella sp. A22 | reverse complement strand
AAAAGTCTCTTTGAAGTGGTCAATATGCATGGTGAGCTCCCGAAAAAAGGGAGTATAAGATCATAGCTAAATGTTAACGTCAAATCGTGTGTTAAGTTGATTGAAAAACGTTCACGATCTCGCCCTGTCAGCAAAGACTGACAACTTTATTTTTATTACATTGGTACGCTGCCACAAAAGAGAACAAGTTAATAGATGAAGTTATTGATATCTTCAAGAAATTTACTTACGAAACAAGAATAAGCTCTAGAGATTTTTGTAATGAATTGGTATCTAAATCTATCTCAATAGATAAAAAGAGTTCCCTAAGTGTAGAAGCTATAGATTCATCATGGTTCTTTCTTTCTTGGAAGAAAGATCCGACTATAGACGCAATGTTAAGAACTATTGATAACATTCATGAGCTTTTTTATGATGTTGAACACCTTTGGGACAAGTTGACAGGAGATAATCATTTGATTGCTTTCTATCATATTGACCTTGAAGGCATAGGTTTAACAGATGATTTGTATATAAAAATGAATGCACGCGGAAAATTATTATCACCATTCGAAAACTTTAAAGCATCTTTTCAAAAATTAATTTATGATAAAAATTGGGATGAAAATAAAGATTTCCTTCAAACTTTTGCCATGAAAATAGATACTGTTTGGACAGATTTATTCTGGAATAATAGTAAAAAAAATAATATTGATGATGCTTTTATAAGGTTCATATCTACTATTGTTATGTGTAGAAAGGCTATTAGGAAATCTGATAATAGAATATTATTGATCTCAAATTTACAAGATGACCCTAATGCTGTAAAACCCTCATTTTTTGACAAAGAAGATTTTAATTATTTATGTAGTGCTTTAGATAAGTATTCTGAAGTATATAGTTCTGGACTTGATCTTAATTTGGACTTCCCTCTTTTTCAGCATCGCCCTGAAGACACAATATTTTCAGCTATCGTATATGAAGGACAAAATGCTTCATATACTCAAAAAACATTATTCTATGCACAAACAGAGTATTTATTAAATGTAGATGAGTTTGATAAAGGTAAATTCACCGAGTGGATGCGTGTAATAAGAAACATTGTATTAAGAGGTGATGTTGTTAAAAGTGGAACTCGACCTACCATTATTAGAAGTCCACAAACATTAGATGGTGTTATTAATTTAATACACGAATTGTCATCTGGTTGTAATGATATTTATAAGTATTTATCTACTAATAATATCAAATCATCGTTTGCTAAAGAGCAAGTTAAAGAAGAGCAATTAAAATCCGAGTTAATCGTTTTTGATACCGATAATAAAAAGATAATCTTCGATACAGAGGATACAAATTTATTACAAGGAAAAATTAGTTTTGCTCTGTATTGTGCTAACTATGATAAAGCTCAAAACTTTCAACGAGTGGAGCTTGAAAAAATATCAAGAACAATTTCTACTTACTTCAATAGTGATGCTGATATTTCGAATGATCTCAGGAGAGCATTGTTAACCATTTCTGATAATAATGGTTCATTTAGTTACTATAACTATTGGTGGTCATTCTGGAATGTGGTTAGTGCTGATAAACGTTGTTTACTTGATAGCAGTCTTAGAGCATTAGAGTTTTACATATATGGAAATGATGGAGAATATAAGGTTTATGTAAAAAATCTTATACTTAAGCTATTGGATGACACTTTAAAGGGTATATCTGATAAATTTATTCCACCTCAAGATATGCCAAATTGGAAGGTTAGATTAATTAAAGAAACTGATTTACTTGATAATAAGTGTAAGTCTAATCATATTGCTATCCCCAAAGATGAATCATGTGCTTATTTGCTGAAAAGTATGAGGCCAAGAGATATAGATGGTTGTGAAAAAATTGAATGATTGCTGAAAAATTCAACTCTATTTAGATATGGTAGAAAATAAACGAGCACCCATGCTACCTAACAAATAAATTTGACCTCCGCAAACAGTCGTCTTTTTACGGGGGCAAATTATTTGGCGTTATCACATATCAGGTCGCCATACTTTACCTAATGGTAAGCGGTCAATGAACTGGTGAAGCTTATTCTGCTTCACCTAAATCAACATTCCACGGCAGCAAATCAGACATATCATCTAATAGTGCACGCTTGGGTAATTCCGTAAATAGATGACGGAAATAGTAGTAGGGATTCAAATCATTGGCACGGCAGGTCATCACCAGGCTGTATAAGTTCGCACTGGCTTTAGCGCCACCCACCGACGTCGAGAACATCCA
>NZ_JBSQBN010000223.1:0-2276 GCF_053850585.1 Shewanella sp. A22 | reverse complement strand
AATGGTTTACCTTGCCATAAAAGAAGCCAGTAAAAAATGGACCATGCCCATTCGAAACTGGCGTACTGCGATGAATCGATTTATTATTGAATTCGAGGACAGAATTGTGAAGTATATTAACTAAATTACAGTTACACAGAATCTGTTACACCCTCCGACAATTTGACAGCTAACCAATATCCGACATAGATGCATTTTTAATTTATCTAAATTTGACTGCAAAAGCAGTCAAATAAAGTCGGCTCGCCTATTGACTGGCAGGTGGAATATATATGTTAGCCGATTATTAATCGACTAAGCTGATTTTCCTAATACATTATCTTTGAACATGTTTGCAACTATTTTAACAGCCCTTTTACGTGAAACGAATCGGGGTATTAAAGCGACTAAGTAATTAATTGTTCCCGATACTGTATAGATTCTATTTTTTGTGTAAGCCGTGAGTGCTGAACTGACTACCTCACTTGCAGGAGCTAAGTTCATATTGGATGTATCAGCATTAGCATTTTCCATAAAGCGAGATTCTGTCGTTCCAGGACACAACGCCATGACGCGAATATTTGTATTTAATAACTCTCCTGTAAGAGCCTCTGAAAAGCTTAATACAAAAGCTTTAGATGCACCATAAACAGTTTGATATGGTAAAGGTTGAAAAGAACCAATAGAAGCCACGTTAATAACTCCGCCACTATTTTTATTTATCATTGCAGGTAAACATAAATGACTAAGCTCTACTAATGCATTAATATTTAACATCAACATTTTATGATAAGTTTCAAAGCTCTCATCAGAAAACTCACAAAACTTTCCAAAACCAGCATTATTAATCAAATAATCAACCGACAGCCCTAAATCATTTATTTTTCCGAATAATTGTTTGGCACCATTGATTTCACTTAGGTCGACAGGAACCGTTTTAATCCAAATATCCGTATGTTCAGACATTAACTCTTCCGCTAAGGTTATTAGGTCGCTATGCGTTCTAGCGGTTAAAATTAAATTAGCCCCTTTCCTAGCAAGTTGTTTCGCAAACTCTTTCCCAATACCTGATGAGGCGCCTGTTATTAATATGGTTGTGTCTTCAAAATTCAGTTTTTTCATTACAAATAATCCAGTCAGCTAATTACAAACTAACTGTAACCCTTACCCTTAAGGGTAAGGTCAAGTGAACTCTTTAACTAAATCAACTTTAAATGTCTTCAAGTTTTCAGCTTTGAGCAAAAGCGCTTCAGCTTCTTGTTTAAAGTCTGATATTTTCTTATCTATTAGTCCATGAACCAAATCAATAGGAAGTTTCTTTTCCTTCGTTTTTTTAGAAACTATATCTTTGATTTCAAAGAGGTTAAACCCAAGAGTTTTAGCGCGACAAATCATACTTATTACCATTACATCATGGTCATTATAAATACGATAGCTACCTTTTCTGTCTGGAGGCATTATTAAACCAATTGACTCATAGTGCCGAATAGCTTTACGAGTTGCTCCCGTCAGTTCAGAAACACGACCTATTAACATAGTAACCCTCATGAGTGATAGAATAAATGATCACCTAACGCCCTAAGAATAACATAGAACATAATCATCAAACATTATCAATAACTTATAGTAAGTTTGTTCTTTTGACCCTTATATTTGGTTTTTGATTAAGTCGTTTTTATCTTTTGACCTAATGATATTATAAAACTAACGATGCCATCCACTCTCTCGATATCTAACTAACAACACTCCCAATATCACAGGGCTACCGCATGAGTGTTTGATTTTTAACCGAACTACTCAATCCAGCCTTTAATACTGCTTCAAGCATCGATGGATTCATCATGCATCGCTTTTGTTTTCCAACAATGCTTATCTTGGTCGACTCTGCTCGTAACATATTCAAACTCATATGACGCAGACATGACATATTTTCCGCTCCGTGAGCATTGTATATCTGACATGCATCCTCACTCATACTGACATCAAGCACCCAATGCATTGATTCGATCCCCCAATGCTCTCGAACGGCTATCGCTGCTTGTTCGGCACTTAGCTCCTTAGAGCTGATGTAATAACGGTACTCAAGCTCGATTGGTTTTCCTTTCTCAAGGCGACAATTTTCAACCATAACGATATTTTTTAACCCTTTCCACCTTGAAAAGTCACCGACTAAGTTTGTACTGTCAATAACATAGCACTGGCGACACTCTGTACGCCCATGACCCTGTTCAATTGTGGATTTGTCCGTATTGCTGGAGCGCTGGAAAGAGAAGGCTTTTACTATCGCTTCGCGTAAT
>NZ_JBSQBN010000222.1:0-2289 GCF_053850585.1 Shewanella sp. A22 | reverse complement strand
TTTCAAAGTCCTTTATGCTTCGTTAGATGCTTTCAAAATAGAATCACTATTCGCTTCAATCATCTGCCTTGCCTACAGCTCTTTGAACTCCCGCTGAAAGATCACATATTTAATAGGATTGGTATTACTCGTAAATGATAAAAATCGACCATTCTTATCTAATTTTTTACCATCTCGACTTTCGTTTTTGATTTTGATGCTAGTGCGATAACTTGTACATACGTTAATCCATCTAACTTTTTGCTTAAAATATCGTAATTCATCCCATCCATTGCAGGGTCTCCTATCAAATCACTTACCCCGTTAACATCGGAAAATTGAATCGCAAGTAGCGCCATAATAAACTGCGATTTATCGCGTCTAGGTAATTGCTTTAAAACATGAGTAATGTCTGCTTGAATTGTTTCAGAAGTCTCACCGTTGAATACATACGTATCTTTGATACTTGCACAGCCAATCAAACTCATTAAAAGAAGCATAAAAAATAGTGATCTCATAAATTTCCCTTTTAAATATTGAGATAAAAATTAACTCTTGTAACTTGGTAAGCCCCTAGAACAGTAAATACATTTCCAATCCAGTCCGTTTTACCTTTCAACTCTTTCATCAAGACGGCCAGAACATATGCTGCCAGAATATACTAACCTTGCGTAATAAAACATATAACATGGATATTACCAAGAAACAAAATCACCCAATTTAGCGTTTACAAAATAGCACCTTTATGTTGGATTTCAAGCACATTTATCTTTTCCTCAACGGAAAGGTAGCTTGAAAATAATCAAATGATCTTCCCCGAAATCCATTTAATTGTAATCCACTCTAACATTCCAAAGGATCTAGAAAGCGCATACTCAAATGTACCAAGCAGAATTTGCTCTGAAAAATTGATGGAAATGAATTTACTTTGCCAAGATAAGTCAGCCAATTTGCAATAACAATTTATTGTGTGCATTCATTATTTTAAAGTAAATCGCACTAAGAGAGCTTCTATATGCTTTTGCCTGCTGTTATTGCTAAGAGCACGATGATTTGACAGCTAAATGACAGACGAAATAGATGGATTTGTTGATTGATTTTAATTTGACTGCAAAGCAGACAAATACCTTTCCTTAACAAACAGACCCGCCTATTGACTGGCGGAAGGCTCATATGTGTTATAGCGCTCTTGATGACATCGGGTGATTTGGCTCTAATTGAAGTAAATCCCATAAGTTGCCGTAAAGATCTTCAAATACTGCTACTGTGCCGTAATCCTGTACTTTTGGCTCTCTAATAAATTTTATACCTTCAGATAACATACGATTATAATCACGCCAAAAGTCATCTGTATTTAAGAATAAAAATACTCGACCACCAGTTTGATTTCCCACAAAGTCATTTTGCTCAGGTTTAGATGCACGAGCCAATAATAGTGTTACACCATTAGAACTGGGCGGTGAAACCACAACCCAACGTTTATCTTGTTCTGGTTGGTAAGTATCTTCAACAAGGTCAAATTTGAGTTTTCCTACATAAAAATCAATTGCCTCATCATAGTCTTTAACGACTATCGCAATGTGTACTATTGATTGTTTCAATTCATCTATCCTTGAATTAAATGCTGATGTAACTCAACGATGTAACGCCTTGCTAAGCGAACTAAAATAGTGGGTTAAAATGTGAAGCAAAGCTAAACATAAACCACTGTTTTAGTCCAACTTAATCGACTTATTATGTGCATTTCTTCCATGTGTGAGTATTGGTTTCATGACCATTATCATCTTTGATCACTACACCAGACTTTATTTTCTCTATCTTTAAAATTGCTTGGTTTCGCTTCAGTAACTTCCCAAAAAGCGCATTAAATGAATAGTTAACAGGTGTGCCTTTATTACTATAAAAGCCTCCACTGTATTTTGATATTACATCTACAGTGCTAAACTCAGTGCTGTCTATTTCATCAATAATATCTTTAACTCGATTCAAGCAAACTTCTATATTATCTTTCATAAATAATCCTATTATCTCAATAATTAACCCTTGCACATAACGTTTTAGTATTTATGCGTTGCGCTGTTTGCAAAGCATAAATCGCTTGTTGGACTTGGCCAATGCCACATCCAAATTAATCGGTATGATTTATGCTATGAAGTTACTATATAAAGTTACTATGCCACCCTGAAGTTACTATGCCACCCAATTTTATGATGATTAACATAACTGTTTTTTGCTTTGATTGCGATAACCCTCTGCACTATTTAAATGTATAAATTGAATAAGAATTATCAACAAACTGAGCACTAAATG
>NZ_JBSQBN010000221.1:0-2464 GCF_053850585.1 Shewanella sp. A22 | reverse complement strand
TCTCAGGTATGCCACTTCTGTGTTACATCGATTTAAAAGGCAACAACCATTTCTACATCAATGTGCCTTGAATTGAAAAACCTGAGAGACTCTGAACTGACCAGATATTTAATGAGATTGGTATTATTTCAACACACTCAATGCTTTGGCATAATGTAATATATATCAAAAAAAATGCGGCTTAATAACGTTATTAAGCCGCATGTATTAGATGTAAAACCTGTTCTACCACAATCTTGTCAACAATAATGGCGCAATAAAATATGCCTGATAAAGAAAGTGTCAACTCGGCGCTTTGGCGTTAAGAGTTTGAAGCTATCAATCCGATATGACACGGTTTCTGCCTGACTGTTTCGCTTTATACAAAGCGTTATCTGCTCTTTGGAACCACTCTTTAAATGACTCATCAGCTTGAATTGTTGCCATGCCGGCACTAAACGTGAGCTGTTCAACTGGAGCAAAGTTCATTTGAGCTATCTTGTCACGCAATTTATCCATAAGCTTAAACACCACTTCAGAACTGGCTTCCGGTATTAAAATAACAAACTCTTCTCCGCCCCAACGGCAAATAAGGTTTTCTTTACGCATATTTGCAGACAGTTCATCAGCAAAATGACACAAAATATCATCGCCCACATTATGGCCAAACACATCATTAATCTTTTTAAAATGGTCAATATCTAATATTACTAGGACCAAAGGAAAGTCGTGTCTTTTAGCTCGAGATATCTCTTTATCAACCAATGCACTAAAGGCTCGGCGATTAAAAAGCAGCGTGAGAGGGTCTTTAGATGCTAGTTCTTCAAGTTTATCATTTTGTATGCTGAGCAAAGAGTTTTTGGCTGTCACCTCTTGCGTTCGGTCATTTACCATTTGTTCCAAATGGGTTGTGTGTAAATGAATTTTTTGCAGACTATCATGAAAAGCTTGAGAAAGTTGGCCAATTTCATCATCTGTATCAACCACTTTTAGATAACTTTTTTTACTGTCAACAGACGCTTTTACATCATTAGTAAGCTGAACGATTGGCCTGGTTATTCGATTAGCTAGATCACTAATCAGTAGTAAAAAAGCCATCATTAATACAATAGAAGTAAACAATACATTATATAAAATTACATATATATCATGGAATATTTCCGACTCTTTAGTGGTAACAAACAAAGTCCAGCCGGGTAGAAAATCGACTTTAGAAAAGGTTACAATTTTGGATTCATCTCTGCTGGCATCCACGTACCGACCATAGCCATTATTTTGAATTTTAGTTTGCCTGACGATTTTATAAAACCCAGGAAAGCTGCTATTTTCGTTCTCTGACAATGTACTTTTCATCACATAAATTTGATTCGGATGTGAAACAATTAGGTTATTAGAATCGGCTAACCATGCATAACTTTCTTTTGCGAGTTTAATCGTCGACAGTTTGTCTGAAATAACCGTAAGAGGAACCGCCACAGCAAGCGTACCTACCCATCGAGTTTTTGTATCTAAAATAGGTACCGCGACCATTATAACGGGGGTATTTTCAAACCGACTATAAAGAGGCACACTAATATTGTATTCTTTGCCGATCCAATCATCACCCTTAATAAATAAAGGATGGGTGACTTTATTTATGTTTCCTTTGGCATCGATTAAATTTAAATCCTTATCAACATAAACAGCATTGATAAAATTGCCATGGCCTATGGTCATTAATCGTTGGAGTAAGCGAGTGATGGTAGTCTTATCTCCTAATTCTATCTGAGGGTTATTGCTTAGCATTTTTAACATGGCGACATACTGAGCAAACTCTTGGCTGAGCAGATTAGCGTGCATTGTTGAAATTTCTGTAGACTTTTCTAATTCTAAATCCAGTACACGGTCACGTTGATTGATAAATATGGTGAGCAAAAGTATAGATGTGAAAGCGATCATCACTAAAGAAAATATCGTAATAATCTTGGCCTTTATACTAAAAAACATACCACCTCTCGAAAATGCTCGTTTGAAACACATAAACATCACAACATAGACAAACTCAGCCCCACGCCTCTTTTATTAATACCACCTTAAGCCCAAAAATGTCGATACAACCAAAACGCAAGGTATGACTCCAAACCATCGACGTGAATACTGCACAATAAACTTATTCTATAAAGATTAACAAAGCCATTTAACCTAACCCCTTGGGCTGTATTTGTATTGCATTATCGTTAACTTAGGTAGAATAACGACATTTCATAAGTTGCGCCATGATTACATTGCCACACACTGCAGCAATCATCTTCAAAGAAACGCAGACAATAGCGGTGTTGCAACCCCATGGCATATCATGTTTATGAACCATTCATGGGCATCTAATACCAATCTCATTAAATATCTGGTCAGTTCAGAGTCTCTCAGGTTTTTCAATTCAAGGCACATTGATGTAGAAATGGTTGTTGCCTTTTAAATCGATGTAACACAGAAGTGGAATACCTGA
>NZ_JBSQBN010000220.1:0-2486 GCF_053850585.1 Shewanella sp. A22 | reverse complement strand
CGATGAGAATGTCCTCAACGCCTCGTTGCTGCAGTTCAGTGAGGACACCTAACCAAAATTTAGCCCCTTCATTTTCAGCTATCCAAAGCCCCATTAGCTCTTTATGGCCTTCAAGGTTAATTCCTAAAAATTTAAAATTGGGTGGCATAGTTAACTTGTGGGTGGCATAGTTAACTTGTGTCTTTATCTCAAGTGTTGAAGCTAAAAAAAGCCACCCTGCTTATCGGCAATAAAATGGGTGGCATGATTAATTTGTTCATAAAACATAAGTTACTTATAATGCGAAATATCTACTTGTCGGCCTTTGTATTGCTGGTTTATACAAATCACTTATATGCTAATGAACCTAGTGAGTTAGGTTTTTTGTATAAGCAAGTCATCGATGCGCCAAAAAACAAATCATATAATGATGCAATTAGTAAAGTCATTGAAGTGAAAGATAAATATAAAGGCGACCTACAAAGCCAGTTTGCAATAAATCAGCCGTTAACAACGTTATATTCATATGTAGGACAGTATGAAAAGGCAATTAGTTTTCCTACTGATGATCCACTTATTACCGAAGATCTTATTGAAAGCCTTTTTCCAATATCGGCAGTAGACAAAATACTAAAAATGTCCAAAGAAACTCAAATTGTCATGATAAATGAGGCGCACCACATCGCTCTTCATCGTACTTTAACAACATCTTTACTGCAAAAGCTATGGAGTAGTGGGTATCGTTACTTAGCAATTGAAACTCTATCAAAGAGAGATGTTGACATCAATATTCGAGGGTATGCTATCGAACGCTCTGGCACATATTCTAACGAACCCGTATATGCCGAAATGATCAGAACAGCTAAAAAACTTGGTTATCAAATTATAACGTATGATGATTCTTCGGGTAATGAAAGAGAGAAGGTAGCAGCTAAAAAAATATATAATGCGTCATTTTCTATTAATAAAAATGCCAAAGTTATAATTCATTGCGGCTATAGTCATATTTTAGAAAAAAATATTAAAGACAAAAGAATCTGGCTAGCAAACGAATTGGCTAATATTACCGGTGTTAATCCGCTTACAATTAGTCAAACTAACTTAATGGAGTCAAAAACGTTAGAATTTGAAAATCCTATTTACAATAAAATTTTAAAAAAATTCAACCCGAAAAATCCTATTATTTTGACTGATAATTTGGGGATTGTATGGTCAACCATGCCAGGGCAGCATGATGTTGATGTCATTTGGCCTAGAACGACATACAGCAATACTCGCCCAGATTGGTATATTAAAAATTACGACTTAATCTCATTTGAAGGCAAATGGTGTAGAGATAAATATCCATGCATTATTGAAATAAGAAGGGAACATGAATTGAACGCTGTACCATTTGATCGACTACGTATTGAGCAGAAGCCAAACGAAAAAATCGTACTGCGGTTACCTTCACATAAATCCATTATATTTGGTTTCAATGAACACGGAGAACAAGTGTTTAAAGGACCAACAAAAAATCATTAGTAACGATTGCAATGGGTAATAACTTGGTCACCGTAACAGAATAAATATTGAGTATTCAACTGCGCTTTAATTGCTTTTCTTGAAAATGAAAAAGGCTAGAATAAGACAAATTATTGTTATATTAGTATCATAAAAATGGGTGGCATGGTTTTTATTGCCGGCTTAAAATCACTACAGAGTTTGGTGTATTATTCAAAGGTGCGGTAGGGGCTTTACCTGCATTAACACAATATTGTGAACATCTAGAGCGAAAGCGGCGCCAAGGCGCATCAAACTGCCAGCGCTGGTTGTGTGCTTAAGGTTTAATCTCAAAACGAAAACAAACACTCAAATAATAACCTCCTTTTCCAGCTTGATATCAATCAAGTGACTAGTGTTGTGTTGGATTTGCCTCATTGCTCACTATTTTCCATTTAGTGCTCAGTTTGTTGATAATTCTTATTCAATTTATACATTTGAATAGTGCAGAGGGTTATCGCAATCAAAGTAAAAAGCAGTTATGTTAATCATCATAAAATTGGGTGGCATAGTTAACTACTAACTCTCAGTTTGTTGATGATTTGTCTTCAATTTATACATTTGAATAGTGCAGAATACTATCGCAATCAAAGCTAAAAGCAGTTATGTTAATTCATCATAAAAATGGGTGGTATGATTAATTTATGGTGTAATGCTTTAATCAATTATGGAGAATATTTTAGATGAAGGATGATCAATTCAAGGCATGGGAACTAACTCGCGAAAAAGGTAAGTTAAACTTTTTTCTAACTAGAGGCGTTTTGTCATATGGTTTACCAATGTTCATCATAATGGCATTTATGAACAAGCCTTTCGTAGATGGTTTTACTTCTAAAGCGTAAGCGGTCAATGAACTGGTGAAGCTTATTCTGCTTCACCTAAATCAACATTCCACGGCAGCAAATCAGACATATCATCTAATAGTGCACGCCTGGGTAATTCCGTAAATAGATGACGGAAATAGT
>NZ_JBSQBN010000219.1:0-2492 GCF_053850585.1 Shewanella sp. A22 | reverse complement strand
AAAGGACTTTGAAACCCGCCAGAATGGAGTCTCTCAGGTATTCCACTTCTGTGTTACATCGATTTAAAAGGCAACAACCATTTCTACATCAATGTGCCTTGAATTGAAAAACCTGAGAGACTCTGAATTGACCAGATATTTAATGGGATTGGTATTAAACTAAAGTGTTGCTACATTAAAAGATTAATGCCGACGTTATTACTTTCGAAGAAATACTCACAGATTGGAACCACAACATGCTCAACGTACTTTGTTCAGGATTACTTAACGTAATAGGTTGGAAATTCGAAGGTCAACTTGAGAAAAGCCAAGCATGTGTCATTATTGTTGGCCCGCATACCAGCAACTGGGATTTCATCATTGGAATTATTGCCCGCAGCGCCCTAAACACAAAGATTCACTTTTTAGGTAAACATCAGCTATTTATTCCGCCATGGGGCTGGCTGTTTAGTGCAATGGGCGGCAGCCCAGTGGATAGACGAAAAGACAATAACTTGGTTGATGCTGCAGCCCAGCTGTTTAAGCAAAATCCTAATTATAAATTAGCTCTAGCGCCAGAAGGTACTCGCAGCCCAGTTAGCCGCTGGAAAAGCGGTTTTTATCATATTGCGTTGAAATCTGAAGTGAACATTGTGCCAATAGGGTTAGATTTTGGCCGAAAAACCATTGTTATAGCCAAGCCCTTACGGCCGACGGGAAATATTGAACCTGAAATAAACCAGTTAATGGATTTCTACCGCTCAATAGAAGGATATCATCCAAAAACCATTCCGAGTTATCAACAAAAATAATACCTGGGCGCCACAAGCTAGAATTGATTCGCCATGTACACCACGTCCATTAACCATCTGAGCCATTCAGAGTCACTGAGCTATTCAATTCAAGGCACTACAAAATCTAAACAGCTAAAACAATTCTTCATGTAAGCCAAGTATCACTGCCGCTCTTTGCAATGCTTAATACTGCGAATGTCCGTTCCTGTCGGTATTTGAAATGCACGTAAACCAAATTCAGGTAATACCGCAAAGATATGATCAAAAATATCGGCTTGAATCGCTTCGTAGTAAGTCCAACGTATATCGTTGGTAAAAATATACAGCTCTATCGGCAAGCCTTCAGTTGTTGGAGCAAGCTGTCTTACCATCAACGTCATATCTTTATGAATCTTGTCATGCCGACGTAGATACTCTTGTAAATACGCTCTGAACGTTCCAATGTTAGTTAAATGGCGGCCATTAACCTTCATTTCAATGTCGCTAACATTAGCATTGGCAGCGCTAATCTCACTGAATATTTGTGGTAAATACTCTTTTAAATAATTTACTTTACCTAAACGAATACGCTCTTCATCAGTTAAAAACTGGATACTATTCACATCAATATTTATCGAGCGTTTAATGCGTCTACCACCTGACTCAGACATACCACGCCAGTTTTTAAATGCATCTGATACTAGGGCATACGCTGGGATCATCGTAATGGTGTTATCCCAATTACGTACTTTAACCGTAGTCAAGGTGACATCTTCTACTGCACCATCTGCGGCATACTTATCCATTTGGATCCAATCACCTTTGCTCACCATACGGTTAGCCGCTAATTGAATACCAGCTACAAAGCCTAAAATGGTATCGCGAAAAACCAACATAACCAGACCTGTTGCTACACCTAAACCACTGAAAAAGTATATAGGCGACCGGTCGGATAAAATGGCAAAAACCACAATTAAGCCAATAAAAAATAGAAATAACTTAGTTAACTGTACAAAGCTTTTTACCGGTAAGCGTCTATTAATATGGTTTACATCAGCAATTTCATCACCAGCATTAAGCGCGCTATAAATGGCTCGCAAAACAAAAAACACTAATAATGAACTCAACATGCGATCAATAATCATGCTAGCCAGTTCATGTGAGGTAAGCACGATAGGTAACAGTAAATCAAGGATCCCAATTGGCACAAGCAAGGCGACACGTTCAAACACATTAAAGCGCATGAATATATCGTCCCAAGTTACCGATGAACGACGGATCACAGCATTGATGCCATGCACCACAAAGCGATGGGCGATGTAATAGCCAATACCCGCAATGACCAAACAGGCGAAGATTAATATCGAGGTTGCCAATCCATCTGTTGGCTGACTATTCACCCCGAGACGGGTTAACCAATCAGCAATTTCGATCCGTACTTCTTTATTCACAAACAAATCCTTAGCAACTTTGGTTCTTTACATTAAAGAACGTTTAAAACACTCAACAATCAACCGACATGTAAAGTTTTCAAGATGCTCATTATGCCCTGTCTTGTGATGAAACGTTAACTAACTTATTCAATATTATACTGGCCACCATATTAATTTTTAGCTAATACCAATCCTATTAAATATGTGATCTTTCAGCGGGAGTTCAAAGTGCTGTAGGCAAGGCAGATGATTGAAGCGAATAGTGATCCTCGGTAACAAGCTCCTGCGTTACTCTACCTCCAGCATC
>NZ_JBSQBN010000218.1:0-2596 GCF_053850585.1 Shewanella sp. A22 | reverse complement strand
CTCTCAGGTATGCCACTTCTGTGTTACATCGATTTAAAAGGGAACACCATTTCTACATCAATGTGCCTTGAATTGAAAAACCTGAGAGACTCTGAACTGACCAGATATTTAATGAGATTGGTATAAGCATTTAACCAATCCAATATTAGCTGTTAATAATATTACATATTATTAACATTTAAAGCGACAAAAGACTAAAACAGTCTAAAATGTGATAACCACATAGTAGGTATTATTTAACACGTCGTCATTTACAAGAAACAAGAATGCGACAACTACACGGAGGTTTTAGATGAGTTGGCTAGATAATTTAACCATAAGAAAAAAGTTAAACATTTTAGTTTCGTTTTCATTACTAATTATTCTAGCGCTAGGTGCACTCGGTTTGTATGAACAAAAACGTACTTCACTTTTAGAGCGTAAAAGTAAGCTAAAGGCTCAAGTTGAAACAACCGTGAGTTTAGTTAAGTATTACAACCGTCACTCACAATCGTTAGGTGAAGCTGTCGCGAAGGAAATGGCCATCAAAGCCATACAAGCATTGAGATACGACGACAAAAACTATTTTTGGATCACCAATCCACAAGTAAAAATAGTCATGCACCCTACTTCCCCTGAGTTAAACGGTACCGATGCGTCTAATATACAAGACTCCTCTGGAAAACTTTTTTGGCAAGAAATGGCTAAAATCGCCAAAGAGCAAAATCGAGGTTATCTCGATTATACTTGGACAACAAATGAAGGAGTAGAGCAAGAAAAGATTTCTTATGTAGCCTATATACCTGAATGGCAATGGATTGTAGGATCAGGTTTATTAGTCAGCGATCTTAATGACGTATTTATTTCAAGCCTTATTCGAGAAGGTATCATTATTGGAATTGTCTCAATATTATTGCTGGTGACGAGTTTTTTCATCGGACAAAATATTGTTCAGCCAATCGAAATATTACAAGCAAAAGTAAAGTTAATTGCAAAAGGTGACTTAACAACAAGGCTTCATAGCAAGCGCAAAGATGAAGTCGGCGCCATTAGCCACGATATGGATGAAATGCTGGATAAAATTCACTCTGCGATAACGTTAGCAAATCACTCAGCAACGCAATCCACACATTTAGTCGATGATTTAGCCTCCTCAAGCAATAAAAATTCAGCAAGTGTCCAATCCCAATATATGCAGCTGGAACTCTTAGCAACCGCAATGGATGAAATGAACAGCACTAACGTCGAAGTCACTCGAAACGCTGAGTTTGCGGCAACAACCACTAGCGCTGTCGCAACTGCTGCAGAAAGTAGTAGCAATGACATGTCATTGACGGTTCGTAGAATTTCTGATGCGGATCAAGCTATGGCGTCTGTAACTGAACTCGTAGAGCATTTAAAACATAGCGTGTTGAACATCGCAGATGTCACACTGTCAATTCAGAAAATATCTGAACAAACCAACCTACTGGCACTCAATGCTGCCATCGAAGCCGCTCGAGCGGGTGAACACGGAAGAGGGTTTTCAGTGGTGGCAGACGAAGTTAGGGCATTGGCGGCAAATACCAATCAAGCAACTAATCAAATACAAAGTTCAATTGAAGAATTAACAGATAGTGCCAGTAAAGCTTCTGAAGCGGTATTTGCTAGCCGAAAACAAGTTCAAGGATGCGTCGCTGTTTCACAAGATACAGGAACGTCCTTACAGGCCATGGTAGCCAAACTAAAATCGGCAAACGACATGGTGACTCAAATAGCATCATCAGCAGAAGAACAAAGTGCAGTTTCAAATGAGATAAGCGAAAATGTCACAGCGATTAAAACCTCTGCAAATGAAATAAATATCGTCACGACACACCTTGTATCACAAAGCCAAGAACTGGTTCAAAATTCTGCTGCACTCAGCAATAATATAGCGTTTTTTAAACTTTAAAACTTTTCTTCCTACCTCAAAAATGCCCACTGACAAATAGCGGGCATTTTTATTGGATGTAACAAAGGGATATTTGAATGTTAACAATGAGGGATCAGGCTTTGTTATTAGCAGGAAACTGATCCCATGTTATGACCAAATAACACTTATGACTTGTGAGATCTCTGTTTTTACACCAACAAAACGCATTGATGACCATGTGCATGCTTCAGCTATCGCATCAGCATCAATATAATCATTTTTATTGGTTTTAACGTAAAGTCTAACATATTGGGGAGGTATGAATTTAACCTCATGACCGAGTGATTGGCACTTTCTTGCTAACCAGTGAGAGCCACCACATGACTCCACTGTAATCGTCGTTTTAGGCGTTTGCGACAGAAATTGAATGAGCTTTAGACGACTTAAATGCTTACATAAGTAATTGTTCACGACCAGTGTGATCGTGCCCAACAAGATGAAAAGAAGATTTGCCTACTTTAATAGTAGACATGATGGTTCGCCTCTATGATTAGCCTACCCTAAGTTTAGCTTAACCTAGGGGTGAAGCAGACCATCTAATACCAATCCTATTAAATATGTGATCTTTCAGCGGGAGTTCAAAGTGCTGTAGGCAAGGCAGATGATTGAAGCGAATAGTGATCCTCGGTAACAAGCTCCTGCGTTACTCTACCTCCAGTATCT
>NZ_JBSQBN010000021.1:0-43318 GCF_053850585.1 Shewanella sp. A22 | reverse complement strand
TGAGCATGAGCATGAGCATGAGCATGAGCATGAGCATGAGCATGAGCATGAGCATGAGCATGAGCATGAGCATGAGCATGAGCATGAGCATGAGCATGAGCATGAGCATGAGCATGAGCATGAGCATCACGCATCACATCATCACGATCATAATTTGAGAGCTGCATATTTTCATGTTCTCGCAGACGCTTTAACGTCTGTATTAGCCATTGTGGCTTTATTGTTTGGTAAATATATGGGGCTAAGCTTTTTAGACCCAGTAATGGGTATCGTAGGGGCGGTGATCATCACGCGATGGGCGTGGGGGTTAATGAAACAAACAAGCCCTATTTTGCTCGATAACTCGATAGCATTGTCTAAAAAATCGAAAATTCAACAATTTCTTGAACATGATGGTGTCATTGTGACTGATCTTCATATCTGGAAAGTCAGTGCTGAACACTATGCTGCTATTGTTTCTATTCTGGTCCACGATGACACTAATGCGATAACGGTAAAGCAACAACTTGAAAGTCAATTTCCACAACTTAGCCATGTGACTGTTGAAGTTATTCAATGTCCAGAGCTGGCATGCAACGCGGTAATTACTTGATAATTGATTTGGATGCTCGCACTTGTTTGAAAAAACTGCAGTTGAGACAATTATTAAAAAAAGTACTTTACCTTTGAGGGTGGTTTTAGCATAATGCCCTCGTCAACAGGGGTGTAGTTCCAATTGGTAGAACAGCGGTCTCCAAAACCGATGGTTGCGAGTTCGAGTCTTGCCACCCCTGCCAAATAAAACAACGGCTTGCATAGAAATATGTGGGCCGTTTTCAATTCTGTAGAATATAACGTAGAAAAAGAAATATTTACTACTGCATTTATATTCACTTCGCTTTACTTCCAATCGTCGGCGCTACACTCACTTTCCTGTCATATGTGTTCACTTGAGCCATTGTCTTATGACCTGAGAATTGTTGTTTTTCTGCTAGTGTCCCGTCAAAATCAGAGATCCCTTTTGCTTTAATATCATGAAACGTAAATGTGCGTTCAATGCTTGGGTATTCTTGTTCCATTTTTAACATTGCACGCTTCCACGCGCTGCGTAAACCTTCCTGTGTGAGTTTTCCGCCCTTGTTCTTGTTGATGACATAGATGCTTGCAACACCTTTGTGTAGCAACTTAGATTCATTAATAACTTCTGCCAGTCTTTTCGACCACGCTTTGATTTGTTTTTTGCCTGTTTTACCTTGCTGAATATAAATGCCTTCACCGGTAACTTGTGACCAAGTAAGCTGAACGACATCCCCTTGCCTTGCTGCACATAGATAGCTAATCTCACAGGCAATTCGTAGACGTGTTTCAGCACATGACAATAGGGCATTGTATTCGGTGTCGGTTATGTATCTATCACGAGCTTTAAGCTTAAACTTTTTAACCCCTTTTGCTGGATTGCTGTTACATAGGCCACGTTCATAACCCCAAGCAAACATTACGCTGGCAGCAGCCAGTTCGTGGTTTGCTTGTGTCTTGCTGGTTTTTCCGCGCAAGTCTATGTATTGGCGAATGTGAAAAGGTTCGACTTGCTCGGGCTTCATTTCGCCAAATACTTTACTGAACAATTCAAGCTCACGGGTGCGGTCGCGTTGAGTGCGGGGGGCAAGGTCAATAAAGTTTTGACTACCTAGATAGTCAATTACTAAACGATTAACTGTGTACTCTAAGCTGGTTTCTGCCACTTCACGTTCGTATGCTTGCCATACTTCCGCCTTAGTGGCGGTTATTTTACACAGCACCTTGGTTGAGTTACGTCGTTTGATAACGTAACTCACTGCAACACCGGATCGTTTATGAAGATAAACAGAAGGGGGCATCCATGCATCTTCTGGTTTACGCGTGCGCATTGGTTAGCACTCCAAAGTTAGGTTGGGCAGGTTTGCGATTGATTAACATGCTGCCGTGAGGGTTGTTTACAAACTCCCATGTTACTGAGGGTCTACCATCATTTCGAACAAAGTGGTTAATACCTTGCGTTTTTAACCATTTTACTTGCGCAGCAGGTTGGGTTAAGCCGCTTAGTTGCTCAAGTTCATCTTTAGTCAGTAATGACATGACCTGATCTCCTTTTGTGAATTAATGATATCGCAATGGTTGATGCCCGACACTCGCGCAGTTCTTGCATGTCGTATGCGCTCAGTGCACTGTTAGCCGCCTTTTGACGTAATGTCCTTGCTGCTTTAGATGTTGCTTCTTTCCGGTTTCTGGCTATGCCGTTCTCTCGTAAGTACTTTTTTACGTTGTATGGACTTAGGCCAAGCTTGGCAGCCACCTGATCACCGCTCATGTACTGGTTAATGTAATAATGTTCAATTAGGTCTGATTGACTTTTTATTGCTGCACTCATTACTTACCTTCCTTAGCTAGCTTTTCTGCTAGTGTTTTCATGAACTGTTGGCATGAGCCGACCTGATCACGCGGAAGGGCATACCATTGTTTTAATGCTTCTTTAATTACGTCTGACTTTTTCATGCTGCACCATCCGTTGTGCTTAAAACCTTAAATTCAATAACCCATACCCACTCATCAGGCTTACACTCGCCATAAATAGATTGCCAAACATGCTTAAATTGTGGAAAGTTTTCAAATCCTTCTGCTAATACATCCGCTTTATTTTTTCTTAGTGAGTTCATTTGCTCAACTCGAATATCTGTTACTTCTAGTAGAATGCGACTAGCCCATTTAGGCATGTGTATTGATGGTATAAAACCTCGATAATCTTCAGTGCGATAACTAAAATCTTCATCACCGGTACCAACACTTAAACCGCCGCAGACATAATGTAAATCTGGCCATTTTTCCATAGTCATCGTTTCCCTAACCCAAAGCCGATCACCAACATTACCTAGTGAACATTCATTGATGATTTGAGATTTTGCGTTAGGCCATACCCAGAACTCGTCTTTCGATCCCTTCTTGCGAACACCATTGAATATCCCGTGCTCTATGGTCTTAAAAGGTCGTCTAGTCTGTGTTTTACGACCATCAAGAATGGCCCGTACCATTTCGGTATTAAAAATTATTGGACGCTGTTTCATGCTGCTTGCCCCTGTATGCGTAGTTTTGAATCGGCAGTGCTGGCAAATAGCTCGGCATCGGCTTGGGTAAAGTCGCTAACTTCAATGGCGTTGAAGGTTTTACACATTCCCCAGCCGTTGTAGTTGTTTGGCTTATAGGTCACTTCAACTTGTTGCTGTTCATGCATAAGGGTGAAAAATGGCTGTGATAACGTGACAACACCTTGCTTGGTACTGAACGTTTTGGTTACCTTATTCATGCTGCACCGCCAATTAATTCTTCAATATCTATTTGGGTACCCATAACCTGGGCGTTACTGTTTGTTACTAGTATTTTGTAAGCGCGTTGGTCATGAGCGCTTAATCTGATTTTGTGGTACTTGTAAGAATGAATGATTGTTCTTGCTATGCCTTTAGCAAAATTAACTAACCCATTACCGAGTGATTGCCAGTAAAGACAGTCAAGCGCCCCTAGTGCTATCGCTGTTTTTATCGGGTCGCCCATTTTTAATGCACAAATTAGGTCAATTTTTTGATTGCGATAGTGTCCTAAAAGATGATTAAACGCTGCATTAGTTTTCATTTATGCTATTCCTTAACAGTTATCGTATATGCCATAGTTAATACAGATTTGATGCATTTCAGGTATAGCGGTATAAGTCCATACATCCCCGCAATCTCTATTAAACTGCCTGATATACTTTTGGCCTGGTTTAATTTTGAAGCTGTTCTTTTTAGCTTTGGCGATAGTTCTTAACTCTGAAAACGTAAACTTGAAATAACCATAACTATTCATTACCCATTCGCTAGCCATGCAATCATGTTGCTTTCTGGCTACTGGCATTGTTTCGCTGACGACTTCCATCATGCCACCTTGCTTGGTTTGAATTTGGCCCAGTCGATTTCTTTGATTTGTTCGACCGTGAATGCCACTTCCTCTAATCGTGCGATTGCCCGTGACAGATTGCTTTTTTTAACGTTGCTTCGAATCGCTGCAATCGTATCTTGGTGACCAATGACAAAGTGGTCATTTAACGCGGCCACTATATCGGGCGATTCTATGTTGGTGAGTTGCAATAGCAGCTGCAGGCGTTCAGCGCTTTCACCGCCTTGGATTAGGTATTTCATGCTAAGTCCTCTCAACCTATGTAAGTTGCCCATTCCAAAACTTCTTTTTTGGTTTTAGGGTTGATACTTCCTGTTGGTTTTCGGTATCGAATTTCTATATCTCGACACTTTTCTTGTGCTTTTGTTAACTCTGAATACTGTTTAGCTAAGCTTGGAGTCGATAAGCTGTGACTTAGTTTTTGTACTTTCATTTTGGAAAACAGTTCATCACGGGTTTTAGCTAGCTTTTGTTGGTATTCATCAATAGTTAGTTCTCGTCTATTTGGATAAGTACCAGTGAACCTGCTGCACTTTTTATCAGCTGCTTTTTTAACTAATGTTTCACTCACTCCGAATACAAAAAACATAGAACCCCCTACAAAACTTCTTTGACCGTTGAACTTTGTTGTAACTGCTGTTTAGTTCGTTCCCAGCCTTTAATTAAGCGCTTAAGGCATTGTGCTTCGTGGGGCCAAGTGCGGATCATGTCTTTGCACTTGGCTATTTCACGATCGCAGTATTCGTTTGCGGCACTCATACATTCGCCCTCAGTTGGAACACTTTGCCGCTTTGATGTAATGGGGTATTGCGCCAAATTGTGATGCGGCCAGTGTGGTGGTTGTAACGCATGGCGAGGTTGTCACCGAGTTCACCGGCTTGATTTTCAAACTGGCTACTGAACAGTTGGCTTGGGTTGCTGTGCATTAATTGGCGTTCAAGTTTTGCTACACGCAATGCAACACGTTCACAGTCCATAGGGTCTTGTTTAGTGGTGAGCAGACAGGCAAAACGGATACTGACCAGGTGGAAATGTTCAGCACGTTGTTTGTCTGTTGTTGGGGTGTTTGTCAGTATCATTTTGCCGTCCTTAATTGTTGGGTACGGCTAAATGTTAAGATAACTATACTTTTTAGTCAAGGGTGTTGGTAAAGATTTCTAAACTTATTGTTTTCATCTGATTTGGCTGATGGTTACACAGGTTAATGATTGAACTAAGGCTGGGGTCTGAGTTTTTAGTGGGCTATTTTGAAATCATAAATTTAACTTAATTAATCTTTTATCAATTGATTGATTTTTGTATTTAAATAATAAGTTCCATCTGTAATCCATTTTTGATCATTGTTACGAAGGTTAGTTTTATCGGGTAAATTCTTTTCTATGAGGGCGGGTAAAAAACTGATATGTTTTATTAAATACAGTTAGTTAACTATGCGTGTTTGTACATTTCTAATGATGCAAAGGAACATGCGCACTAATTAAAAATTAACAAAACCAAAGGAAGGGTCATTATGTTGGTATGTGATAAATGTAGTGCAGGGATAAATCATGGAGCAAAATTCTGCCCGCAGTGTGGTGACCCTGTTACTGAAGCAGATCGTGTTTCTGTCCCTGTTACTGGTTCACAAGTAGCAAATGTTGAAATTATGTTCGGTAAAAGTTCATCTGCAAATTTCGGTAAAGCACTAGAAATATGTAAGAAAATTCCGTCTTATTCTACGACAGGAGAAGGTAAGCAATCTCAATATAAGATTGCTTTACCAATTACAGAAGTGGACTTGATTATTAATTTATTTGAGTTGGTAGGCAGCTGGAAATCGTCTCAAATGCTCATTAATGGCCATACAGCAACCAAGAAGGATTTAACTTATTTTGGTGTTGGTTGCTACAGGAATAGACAAAAAGCATACAAACCAGAGCAGTTCTGTTTTGGTGACAAAGAATATGAAGCTAATATTTGGGGTTGTAAGAAATTAAACATGCCCGTTAATGAATGGGGTGGCGGTTGGCTTGATTACGGTGAGTTCGATCAATCAGGAGTTTGGCATTTCGACAAAGATAGAATCAGGCATGATCTAGAGCTCACATTGAAAGAAAATGAATTGTGCCCTGTTCTTAATAGAAAACGAGTTCTTGAAACCCTTGAAAACCTTCCAAATAGTATCAACCCTAAAAAAGATAAAAATTGGCAATATCGAACAAGCTATGAAGAAGTAAACGGCGACTATAAAGAAATAGCTGTTGGGATAAAACCTGTTATCAAAAGAATCAACAGTTACGTAATTGGTGGGTTCAAACCAAGCTGGGAAATGGAAGAGTCAGGACGAAAGGCTAGCAATGATCATATAATCACAGTTGATTTTCAACTTGAGAATGAATCCCCTAGAAAAAAAATAGTGTCAAAATCAAAGAAAAAAAGTAGCCCATCGGCAATATGGTGGATTATTGGTGTGATTGTTGTTTTATATATCTTTTTTAAATAAATAACGTGTACTCGGGTACGAAAATTGTCGCTTCGGCATCCGTTGATTTGATGTTGTTATATTAAAACTGAATACCAAAACACTTTGCCAATGATTTTGATTTGTTTGATGACTTCACCTTCGTAGCGTTCATCTGGCCATTCGTCGATGTTATAGCTGCGAAGACGTAAACCACCACCTGGTAACTTGTATAAAGTTTTTACCCGCAACATACCATCTTGATTTATGGCGTACATTTTACCGTCGATCACATCAGTTTGTGATGTGTCTACACCAACAGTTGATCCGTTGGGTAATACTGGTTCCATGCTATTGCCACTAACACGAACACAAGCTGCATTGGTTGGATCAACACTTGATTTACGCAATGTTGATTTTGCAAAGCGTAATTTAGGACCATTGTAATGAGGTGCTTCAATGATGCCATGTCCTGCAGCGAGTTCTACTTCCATGTAAAAAGGTATCTCTACTTCATCGTCATTTAGCGGGGTGTTGCTATCCCATGTTTCCATTGGACCCGCCCATTCGGCATTGCTTATTGGTTTTGATTCTTTACCAAAAAGAAGCCAATCTGTAGTGCATTTTAGGTGTTTGGCTAAATTATAAAGGTTTTCACCTTTAGGCGAGGTAGCCGCAGACTCCCATTGTGAAATAGTTGCTTTTGTTACGCCTATCATCTTGGCAAGCTCTGGCTGCGTTAACCTTACGAGCTTCCTGCGTTCTCTAATTCGTTCATTCATCATAGTTTAGACATCTTAACTAATATTTAGTTAAGAATCTGTTCCTTTTTGTTGACTTGTTGGTATAGTTTTCTTAACCTTGTGTTTAGTGAATATTTGGAGTTGTTATGAAAACAAAAGACGCAATTTTGTATTTTGGTTCTAAGAGTCAGTTGGCAAAAAACTTAGGACTGACGAAAAGCGCCGTTTCACAGTGGCCTGATGATGTGCCTGAGTTACGCGCTTATCAGATTGAACGATTAACCGAAGGTGCTTTAAAGGCTGATATTCCGCAGCCTGAGCAAGCAGTTTAATTTTAGTTGTAAGCAGGGAGAAAAAGCATGAAACAAGTATCACGTTTAGATTTATTGATGAAAGCCATTAATGCCTGGCTTGAATTACCTAAGGTCAGTCGTTCGGCGTTGGCCACTGCGGTAGTGCAGGCGGTTGATGACTTAAAGCTGGCGACGGTATTGGCTAAAGAGGGCATTGCGTTTACCTACTCGGATGATATTTACAACGATGCGCGAGTGAATGCGCAAAAGCTTTTCCGTTGGCTTGGGCAGTACGCTGACCAAAACGCGGTACCTGAGCGCTTGTTTTATGCTGAACAGGCAATATTGGCTGCTATGCCAGTTGAGTTACGCATTGGATATTTAAACGATGTTTACAGCATGGTTGGCGTGACGGTTGTTGTTGACCATGTGAGTGATGGTATGTCGTTAAGCACTGCGGATATGGCTGCGACGCTAACTAAAGAAAATTGTGATGCGCAGGTAGCAGTAATTCGCTTGGGTATAAATCCAACCCGTTTTGAGGTTGAAAAAGCTTACCGTGAGCTGCGCGAGTCTCGTGGTGTTACTCAAGGTGCAATGGATGCGTTTGAACGCCATTACCCATATTTAACCAATAAATCACTTAAGTCGGCTGGTTAGTATGGCAGATAACGTTGATGAAGCTAATCAATTAGCTGAACTGCATTTAACCAGTGTGTTGACCAAGGCGAAAACGATTTTACCACCATTAACGGGGCGTTGCTTTTATTGCGAGTCACCGACGGTTGAACGCTTTTGTGATGCAGATTGTCGTGATGATTATGAACGCTTACAGCGCAGTGTGCAGATGCGTAAACGAGGTTGATATGGGGTCATTTATTTTAGTTTGGCTTGTTTTGGCTGTGATATTAACTATTGGGTTTTGTTTGATGTTTAAGGGGGCAGGTGATGACTCAGTTAAGTGATAACAGTTTGATTGAAAAGAAAGAGAAGTGGGTTATTGAAAAAACGGGCGAAAAATATCATTTCACCCGATGGTTGGGAGATCAGGTTCACGAAAGTTATGCACCAGTCTCACAAGAAGTTGCGGGTATCTATGCGGCAGCTATTGTCCAAGGTTTTCAACCACCACATTGTTTGAACTATCTCGATAAACTTGTTGGTTAAAGGATCTTCTTATGACTCAGCTAAATAACAGTATTGCGCTACTTGAAAGGGATTTGAGTGATTTAGATCCGTTGGTGCAAAGTGATATTCGGATAAAAATGTATGAAGCGGCCTGTTTAAAGTCACAGGCCGAGGCTACGGATTGTGAGTCTACACGCGTGCTGCTTTTGGCAAAGTCCAACCTTGCATTTCTTGCGTCAGTAAGAATCGAAGATCTTGCTCGGTCATCGCTCGAACATCGCTTGGCTTCCAACAAAATTTTAAGCAGATATAAAGGTGTACAGCTTCTATACCTTGAAGTCCTTTATATTTTTCGCGTTCGGCCAGTTCGTCACCAAATACGTCTAGTGAATAGGCTTGTGCGCCAAGCTCTGTATGAAACCTTTTGCTTTGTTCGTAGTTTTCTTTGGGTCTGTGGGCGTTAGTCATGGCAACTCCTTTGCTATTTGTGTGTTTTGGAAATAAGAAACCCCGCTTAAGTTTGGCGACCGAACGGGGTTAATACCTAAAGAGAGGCAATATTATGTTACTCAAGCATTTGTTTTTGGTCAAATATCGACCGTTATACCGTTGCTTTAGAGCATGTAAGGAGAAATTCCATGTTTGATTCTGAATGTTTAATTTGTTGTTTAGAGGGCGGTAAAGCTTGTTCGGTGCATGGCCAAGTTGCAAGTAGTGATGATGTGCAGATTTCACCAGAGTTTGCTGATTTTTTGCGGAAGCAGGAAGAAGCGGCCGATCCAAAGGTTGCATTGTTGGTTGCTCAGGCTGACGCATTGATGAAGAAAGCCGCGGCCTTGGTTAAAGATGCTTCACCTATGTGTGAAATCGATTTTAGACGTAATAGATCAACTTTGTATGGGTTTAGTAACTTAGATAATTTTAGCCGTTCACAGGTTGGCCGAATGATTGAGTTGTTAAAGCGTGAACCAGAATTGCTTGAGGTTAAAGCCGACCGTTTGGAGGCTATTGCGGAAAAGATTGTGAGTAAAGTGCTGTTAGGTGATGACCGTAAGTTGTTGTTACCACAAGTGAGCGTGGATTGGTTTATGGGTTATTTGCTGATGCAAGAAAAGCGCGCCGAGCGTTCGATTGAGATAACAAGAATAGACCCAGTTAATCAGGCCAAACATATCAAGCGGCGCGATATTTATTACCAGTTACGCACTAATTTGGCGCGGGATATTTATGTTGAAAACAGAAATGAATGATCAAGTCTTTTGTATGTGTGTTTTGGAAATAAGAAACCCCGCTTAAGTTTGGCGACCTGAGCACGGGGTTAATACCTAAAGAGAGGCAATATTATGTTACGCAAGCATTTGTGTTTCGTCAATTTAGCTGTTGCTAGATTGATTGCGTGGGAGTGCCCAGCATGAGTATGGAATTGATGGTTAAAGCCATGAAAACGAAAGTGGGTAATCCACTGCGTAAATTAGTGTTATTGAAATTAGCAGATAACGCGAACGACCAGGGCGAGTGCTGGCCAAGTTATAGTTACATTGCTGAGCAGTGTGAAATTAGCCGCCGTAGCGTTATGGACCATGTTAAAAAACTTGAAGCCGCGGGGTTATTACGCCGTGAATATCGCAAGGGTGTTAAGGGTAATTCGTCTAACGTATTTCATCTAAATTTTGATGAAAAAAGTGGTTTAGGTGGTGAATCTGCTGCACTAGGTAGTGAATCTGTCGCACTACCCCCTAGTGAATCTGCTGCACTAGGTGGTGAATCTGCTGCACTACCCCCTAGTGAATCTCCTGCACCCAGAATCAGTCACTCTTTTGAACCAGTCAATGAACCTTTAAAAGATTTACCCACCACTTCAAAAAAATCAGTTTTAGATTTTTCTCTATGGCCTGATTTGCCAAGCGAGCAAGTTTTTAAAGATTGGTTAGCCATTCGCAAACAGAAAAAAGCCAAGTTAACCCAAACAGCGGTTAATCGCCTGGCTCCGCATTTAATTAAAGCGGTTGCTGCGGGTTGTTCGGTTGATGACGTTTTTGCGTTATGCGCTTCACGTTGCTGGATTGGGTTTGAGTTCGATTGGTTAGTTAACGCTGGCTTGATTGCTAAACAGGCGATTAAGGCCGATTGGAGTAATTCAGTTTTTGACCCAGAGGACCCTTTGATATGAAGTCTATTCAAACATTGGTTAATACCGGTTCAATTGTTGGCGCTATGCAGGGTAACGGCTCAAGCCGTCAGTTGTCTGAAATGGATGTGGCGATTGTCGATAGTGTGTTTGCAAAGTTGCGAGTGTTGTTTCCGGTTGGTGCGCCTAAGGATGATGTTGAGTCGTTGCACAAAGCCGAGTGGGTTAAAACGCTTGCAGCTCAAGGTGTGAGAACCACCGAGCAGGTGCAAATGGGGTTGAACAGGGCAAGACGTGAGCAAGGTGATCGTCAGTTTTGGCCAACACCACGCCAGTTTGCGTTGTGGTGTCAGCCAACGGCTTATGATTATGGTTTGCCTGATTTAGATTCGGCATATCAAGAGGCTAAGCGCCATTATCATAATTTAGAACGGCATAAATGGAGCCATGATGTGGTTGGCTTGGCTGTACGTCAATGTGGTACCTGGTTGTTTGCTACCGGCATTGAAAAAGACGTATTAACCATGTTTACCCGCCAGTACGAGATTTTATGTCGTAAATACGGCAATGGTGAGTTGGTTGATGTTGAGTTGCCAAAAGCGTTACCGACTCGTGCTACCCGCAGGATTGAACCTGCTGAGGGTAAAGCGTTGGTGGCAAAGTTTAGGCGTCAACTTGGTTTAAGGAGTGCTAACGATGAGTAATCAATCTTTGACTCAAAAAGAGCGTTTGCTGCGAGTGTTAAGCGGTGGCCGTTTTCTCACCTTGTATGAAATCCAACAACAGTGTTTTGACCAGTTTTGTGTGCACGATAGCGAAACCGCGTTAAGTGCCCGTTGGCGAGAGTTGCCCAATTCGGTTAAGCAAAAGCGCCGCCGTGAAAAGTGCACCGCTTGGGAATATAGGTTGGTGGCCTGATGATGGCAAAGGCGGCATCTGGTGTTGAGGTTGGCAAGTTAAACGATGCGGCATTAAGGCGTTGGTTACGTGCTGGGGTGAGTCGTGATTATCGTGATCCGCAGTTTCCTGAAATTCGTTTACGTGCTGCAGCTGGCCGAACGCGGGCGAGTGTTCATTTGGTATTGAATGAAAACGGTAAGACAGTTTGGCAAAAGGTGGGCACTTGGCCAAGCATGTGTATTAAAACCTTATGTGCTGATTTACCGGTGATGTTGGCTAAACGCAATGTGGGCGGCATGGTGACAGGCCAGTTTGATTCGGTCGGCAGTTTGCTTGAGTGGTACCAGGAACATATTGCCAATAACACCACTTACAGCAAAAGTTGGCGCAGCAATATTAAGTCGATGATCAAGTGTCATCTGTTGCCTCGTTTGGCCGATGTTCGATTGCATGAAGTCAGTTTTATTGCGGTTGACGGCATTTTGGTTAAACCGATGTTGGTTGACGGGTTTGCGCCTAAGTACATTCGTGAAGTGGTGAATAAGCTTAAGGCGGTGTTTGCTGCGGCTTCAAAGCTTCGTTTGATTAACGCTAATCCGTTAGCCGGTTATCGAGTGACGTATTCAATCAAAGTGAATGATGCCATGGATACGCGCTTGTTTGAGTCAGATTTGGCCGAGTTGTTTACTCGTTTAGGTGCCGTGGTAATGCCGGTGCAAATGTTGTTTGTGTTGATGATGATGTTTGGTACTCGCATTAACGAAACTCGTTTGGCTCGGTGGGAGCATTTTACAGGTGATTATTGGGTTATTCCGGCCAGTAATGCCAAGAACAAAGAAGAACATCGTATACCGATGACCGATTCTGCTAAGGCACTCATTCAGCATTATAAATGTTGGCAGCTTAAGCATGTTGGCAAACGCGCTTACTTATTCCCAGGCAATGTTGGTGCTATTTCCATTCGTTGTGCTCATGATTGGCACACTCAAATCCGCTTTAAACATTTCACTAGTCATGATTTACGTCGATTGTTCAGGACCATTGTTGCTGACTTAGGTGTCGATACCATGATTGGTGAACGTTTGCTTAATCATGCCTTGCCTGTGTTGCTGCGTAAGTACGTTAAATCGACCTTAGATAAGGGCATGAGTTTAGCGTTAGAGCAATATCATCAATATTTAATTTATCGTGGGTTTTCTTCTGTTGCGCCCGAGATATTGCCTAGATCGTCTGTAGAAGTTGAGAACGGTCAAACCCTTACTGCCAGTGGGTGGCTGTGATGATCGCTGCATCATTATTAGTAGAATATGCAATTAGAGGTTTTTGGGGGCGAAATGGCATTACGCGGGTTTGAATTTTTGAAAACAGGCAGGAATATTCGCGGACTAACCCAGACCGAAGTGGCCGAGATTTATGGGGTAAGTGAACGGACTTATCAGCGTTGGGAACGGGGTGATGTGAGAGTGCCATTTGATGATGTTTCGGCAATATGCGCCCAGGTGTTTAAGTTAGGGATTGATGACATAAGGGCAATGATTGATGGTGAAGATTAATGTGCAGCAGCTGCAGCATCAACAAGTGACGCTGAACATGAAAGCGTTGCGTCATGGGTTAACACGCTGGGGTAACTATTGGGCCCATCAAGAATATGGTCAAGGGTTCGCAAGTCGAAGCCAGTGCGACAAGTTAGGCGAAGTAATTGTTTACGGCAGTTCGGCAGTGGTTGAGATAACACCCCCGCGTGAGATTAGACAGTTTGATGTGATGATTGAGCGGTTAACACCACAATGTATACGGGCCATTAGGGCCCACTATATCTGCAAAGGGCAGTGGACCTTAATGGGATTCGATAGTAAGAAGTCATATGTGTATTGGTTGAGAAGGGCAGAGATAGGGTTAGTGGAGTGAGATACGTTAGTTTGGTATCTTGAAATCGCCATGCAAATTATTCCAATGGTTTCGTAAAATTTCTTTATGCTTATCATTCATCGGCAGCTTGTCTAGGGCTTGTGGCCATTGAACACGTGCTATATTTATAGCATCAAGTAGATGAACTTTTATTGCGGGCCAAGGTATCCCCACTCTCTTAGCCCATAATTGAAAAGATTCCAAATTGATTTCGTACCATTGCTTTTGTTTATTCATATTAAGTGCGACGCCGTTCTCTCCTTCTACATAAGGTAAAGTCGTTACAATGTCATATGCGGGTGATAACACTGCATTTACTGTGTCAGGGTAGATGACACTCCAGTTTTTTAAGTGTGCATCACCATTGGCGAGCATAATGTTTGCCAGTAAACGTCTTGCCATTTGTTGAGTATCTTTAAGACCGTTCATACTGTGTTCGTATAGTGCTTTTGCTATCTGCTCATAGTTGAATCTTTGGTATTTATCATGGGCATACACTTCAAATATTTGGGCAAAGTCTTCCGTATGAACACGGCCAGCGTCACTACGGTCAAATCGCTTAATTGCATATGCAGTAGGTTCATCGGGTAGTTGAATGTCAGGTAAATTATCTAAAGAACTAATTGGTATGAGTTCTATTTCTGGAATATTAACGCCAATCAATTCAGCTAACTTCATTGCTGTGTACTCATTTTCAGGAACGTTTCGGTGCACAGTGGATGGTGTTTTTATTATCCAACTATCAGCCCCAATATCAGCACCTATGTTATATCTACCATCATTTCTGATAGTTGAAAACTTCATTTGTACTCCCGCTAGCGAGAACTTTTGACCTGTGTGCTTTATGTCAATTGCAATTGCTTCTGTTTGTTCTCTCGGACTTAATGCCCATAGAGGAATATCATTTTTTTTGATTGGCGATACAACTAAGCCGCCAGGGAGGTTATTAGCGGCCCAAGCCAGAAGTGGGAACTCATTATTTTCATGCACTTTAAGACTGGATGACATCCATTGACGTAAAGCCCCTTCTGGTAACAAATTTGATAATACTGGACTGAGTCTGTGTGTTCTGACTTGAACCTGTTTTAAATAATCGGGTGAGAGAAGTTGGGTTAGAGTTAATGTTGGTCGAGTTTTACTAGGTAAGGCAAGATATTCTGGGGCGAATTTCATTATATTTTTACCACCAGAATAATGAGTTAAAATGGCAACCATTTGATTATTAATGCTTAGTGAGAGTGCTTCAACGGATTCAATTTGATTCATTTGTCATTCTCTTTATCCTCAAGCGAAGACAATATGTTTTCCCAAGAGCTAATAGGTTCATTTTTTATATTATTTGAATGTGTAATTTCAAATTCGGCCTTTGGTGGTGACTGCTCTAATTTATCTTGTGAAATTAGTTCCGTTACTTCTTCTATGTGTTCTTTGGGGATTAACATTAATTCTAGATTTAAGCCTTCTAAGACCCGAAATAGAGTGGATAGGCGAGCATCATTTCCGTTTTCAATACGTTGATATTGTTGTTGAGACATACCAATACTTAAAAGCATATCTTTCTGACTCAGATTGAGTTTGGATCTGTATTGTTTAAGTTGTTGAGATAAATCGCTTAAATGTTTCATAGTACTTACCAACTATTATAGAAATGATTTATTAATGTCTTATTATCAACATGATATTGGTTGTTCGTACATCAATATACAACACTTTAGTTGTATATCTAGTGAATTACAACTAATAAGTTGTAGTGGTGGTGCATTACAACTGATAAGTTGTAATGCTGAGGTGAATACAACTAATGAGTTGTAATGTAGTGAGGGAACAACTTATTAGTTGTAATAAAGATGTGGTTAAAGGTGTTTCTGTAGTCAAGATTCTTACTGTGGTGAATAATTTAATGGGTCCTTCTGGCTCGGTGCACTGCGGGGGAGGACAAGCGCAGTGCTTCACTACATATGAAAAATTTAGGGGGTTGCGTTGTTGTTTTATCAACCCTATCAAAACCAATCAGTATCAAGGTAGCAAGGCCATATTTAAGTAATTGAATATGTTTAGTTATATCCCTTTAAGAGTGTCTTTAAAGATCGCATAGCTTTTGCTCCCCTCAAACACCAACTTTTGATCACCTTCGATCTTTTTATTTTTTCAGATGAAATGTTACAGCTGCGGATATTCTCAGGTTGGATTATAGCGGCTCAAAATTATTGGTAATCTAAGTGAACGTTATAACCCACGATTATTTTTACATTTGAGTTTAAGAGTCATTAAATTGCTTTACTTCAAAGACATAGAAAATGTAGGATGATATTAATCAATAATTTAAGCGGGCGGCTTTATAGGTCGAGCCGTTGAATAAGCTGTTAAGGTCTCTATGGATATCGCATCACAGATAGTAGAGTTAGAAAAATCACTATTTAGAAGTGATGTCCGAAGTTCTGTTTCTGAGCTTAAAAGTCGGCTAGCTACAGAGTTTAGGGAAATTACATCTGCAGGTGTTGTTGTAAATCTACAAGACGTACTGGAGAGATTGCCAAAAGAGAACGGATGGGAAGCTAAAGGTCAAGATTTTGAGTTTAGCTTTATTGGAGTTGATGTTTGCTTGTTGACTTATAAGTCCTTTCACAGGTCGTCGAGTTCATGTAAGGGCAAATATTCCCGTCGAAGTAGCATTTGGAAAAAATATGGTGATTGTTGGAAAATGGTATTTCACCAAGGCACAAGCATCGCGGTGTAAAATAGAAAACCTTAACAAGGCCAAGCAGGTAAAGCCGCTGCGCGGAACCAAAGGCTGACTCAATCGAGTGTATTAATCTTATTGAATCAGTTAGACTTAAAAAAGATGTGATGGAACACAATAATGACAAGGGAATTTCAATGAAACACTTACAAATCAAGCCTCATAATCAATTCAAAATTGATCTACAGCCGAGAGCCGGCATCAAAAAAAGCAAATTCCTTTAGCATAAAGCGTCCTCATTAACCTGGACTCGGCATCGGCCAAGTCCAACAAGCGGTTTGTGCCATGCAAACAGCGCAATGCATAAATACTAAAACGTTATGTTTCAGGAGTATTAAATGAGTGTAGAAGTAAATTCAATTGAAGAACTTAAATCAGCAATGAATTCTGGAGAAAATGAAATCATTAGCTATGAAAGCAACGTAGTCATGAAATTAAAAGCGGTGAAATTGGCTAAATCATGGGGGCCTGTTGCCGTAGCAGGAATAATAATGGCAATTCCATTGGTTATAACTACTGGCCCTTTAGGTGCAGGATTGGTTGCGGCAGCAGCTCCAACCGCAGGAGTTGCAACATCAACAATTGTTGCATTAGTTATCGCTATTGGTGGAGTTATCGCAATCAACCTGTTTACTGATTGGGATTATGTTGAACTTCCTGGTGGAATAAAAATGAAGCGAAAGTCTAAAAATTAATAAAGAATAGAAAGCTACAAAATAAGGAAAGGCCGCGCGAAGCCGCGTTCTTATTCCAAGTGTTGAACAAGCCCGAACACCCACGCTAATTACCTACAAACAAAAATGGCTACTTGATGTAGCCATTTTTATGGGCGTTTAGCGGTGGTTTTTAGCGTAAACGGGCTTGTTTTTCTGCCAATCTTGCTAGTGTCGCAATTTGTTGGTTTGCGGCTTCACTGATTTCTAGCAATTGCTCAAGAGATAAAAAGCGGGGTTCGCGCATGTACTGCACTAATTTATCGCGGCTGGTGACAAACTGGTCATCATGTATCGGTTGCGAGCTCACTATTTTGCCGCCTTCCCATGTAAACATCATGCGCTGACGCTCAAACGGATGTTGAGTGCGGATAAGTCGCTTTTGGGCTTCGTTGAAGGCATTAATGAAGTTGATCTTGAGTTCGGCAGCTTTGGCACCGGTAAAGCCCATCACTAAAAACATAAAACCGTCTTTGGTCAGGTGGTAACACTTTAAATCACGCTGACTGGTGCCAACCTGTTGATTTTGCACGTTGACGCAAAAATGCGTTGACGTAAATTCACTTGGGGCATCGACTAGAATACTGTCAATTTTACGCAAAACATCACAGTGTTTTTTGCCAAAGTAGTCGGCAACGATCAGTGAATTGGTAATGGTTTGTTGGCCGTTAATAAAGACCAATTGCGCAGGGTAGTTTTTAGACTGTTGTAAGTTCATGGGTGACACTCCTTGATATCGAGAGTAATCATCACCAAACGGTTCGAATCATTGGGTGATGAGCTGAATGAGGTTCGAACTACCGCATCAAGGAAGCGGCCAGCCAAATGGCTGCCTCACCCAGCCCACCATAGTAGTGGTGCGCAGAGTCACGCAATAAAAAACCAGCTCTAAAGGCTGGCGACAATTGCGCCTTGAATTAAGCGGGGTTCGAATCCCGGCATTGGATTTTGCCAATGCCCAATTAGTATCGCTCCACTTAGGCGCATTTGTCAATTTGTTATCGCTTAACTGAGTTATCGATAACCCTTCAGCCATTTTATAAAGCTAACATTGTGTCATCGAGAACCTTTGATCACACTGCTATTTGCTGCCTAAAACAAAGCGTATGCGTTTGAGTGACTTAGCAAGAAATGGGGTAATAATAAGCGACTATTTAGATTTCCGCTTTCGGCTAGACTAAAGAGTGATTGATTAGAGATATTTAAGCTGATAAGTTACTAAACTTATTGATAATTAGTATATTTTGGACGCTGTTTTTTGGTTGGCATTCTGTGAATTTTTATCGGATTCACGCTAATACGCTGTTAGGCATTAAATGGTATTCCAATCTCGTGCAATTATGTTATTATCCGTTAAACTAACCATTATGGTTATATGGAGAGTGTGTGGCTGAATACGATTTAGAACAGGTAAAAGCGGCAGCTCAAAGTCTAGATATTGAATATAGAGGCAGAAAAGTTAGTAGAGATATAGCTAACTTAGGATATGACATCAATGACGTATCCTCTTGCCTATATCAACTCAGATCAAGTGATTTTCGTAAGACTCACTCTTATGGTAATCAACCACCTGATGATGAGTATATCTGTCGCTATAAGAAAGACCCTGAAGAGGATGATTATGATGAATTATATGTCAAATTTTGTCTTGTTGATGGGTATCTAGTTATTGATTTAGCTTCTTTTCATTTACCTCAGTATTAACTTGAGGAGAGTTTATATGACCAATTGCAAAATATGTAAATCAGAAAGTATTAGACAATTAGATGATATGGAAAGTATTTCCTATAAAGGAGCCGCACTATCTATCTCAATGGAATATTCTGTATGTAATGAATGCGAAAGAGAATTCGTTTCGAAACAACAGATATTAAATAATGATTCTCGTGTTAGAGATGCGAAGAAAAGTGTAGATGGACTTTTAACTTCTACAGAAATTTATCATGCTCGTACTTCAATGGAATTAACTCAAGAACAAGCCTCTCTTGTTTTCGGAGGAGGTAAAAATGCGTTTTCAAAATACGAACGAGCTGAAGTTTCTCAAAGTGTAGCGATGGATAAGTTAATACGCATTTGCTTAACACATCCGGCTGTATTACATGAACTTTTAATTGGCGCAGGAATTAAAAGAGAATCGACCAAAGTAACTTATGAAAACAATGTAATACCGTATCGAAAAATTAAGGCAGCTAATCAATCTCAGTTTAAAACTGTAAGATCAATCGAATTAACAAAGGATGTATCTTATGGATAAAGAATTAATTGGTGAAGCAATTAAGTCATTAGAGTTAATTGATATTCACCTATATTCAACTTCGATCTCACGTTTCGAAGAGATAAGTTCTGATAATTACCCTGAAAAAATGGGACAACAAAACAAAATATCGATTAAAGCTGAATTCCTAAAAAGGGAAGATGACTCTGATGGCTCTAGGCTAATTCATGCTAAGGTTGAGTTTGGCTTAAGGTTTATAGAAGAGAACGAAGAAAGTGAAATTAAAACTCTCGCTGAGATTGAAGCATGTTTTATTGTTAAGTACCACCAAACACAGGAAATTTCAGAAGAGGCTATAAATGAATTCATGCAATTTAATGTTGTCCATAATGCTTGGCCATTTTGGAGAGAGCATGCATTTAGATCAGCAGCACAAGCGAAGTTACCCACTCCAATGATTTCCTTATTTAAGCCTGCTTCAGAGTAAAATGCTTAGCAAGGCGCTGAGGCTGTAGAATTACTTTTTTTAAGAAAATCGGCGTATTTTTAGGGTTCAAAATGCATTGCCTAGTGTCTTAAAAGCTCTTAGGCTTGATTTAAGGAGCCCGTTTTTTAATTAAATTTGGCTGTGAGAGTTATTCTACAGTCTCGTTATGTGTCTCAATAGTCTTGTACTTCAAAAATAAATGGAGCGTTATTAATAATGTCAAACATATTGCCGTTTAAGAAAAAAGTACAATCGCCTAAGGTACCTAATAGCCCTCGTATTTCAATGGATGGTTGCAATTTTGAAGAAAATGGAATTGGAATGCTATTAGGTGATGGTGTAGATGTTGAAATGAAAGATACAACATTTAAAAGAAATGGCGTTGGGATCGTCGCAGGCGATTTAGATGAACAATTTTTGCATATATTAAAATCAGCAACAGCGCCTGAACGGTTTAAGTTTGCGCAAGAACTTGGAGATATTTCAAAAGTTCAAGAACCAAGTGAGAGAACTGAACTTATACTTAAGTCTACGCTTGGACAAAAGTTAACAAATATAGCCAGCGTAGCAACTGTAAGTACGTGGTTATCAAATATAATACAGGGTGCATCGACAATTGAACTTGATCAGTTAATCCTAACAATTATGGGTGGTTAGCCACATAACAAGAACTTAAAGAGGGTCAAAATAAAGTTGGCTGTTTTGTTCACTCCGTTCACCTATTTTAGCCAACTCCACTTTGCCCCTTAAGTGTGCGTTGAGGCTGTAGCATTTGTCATTTTTATGAAAAACAGCCTGTTTTATGGGTTCCAAATGCATTACCTAGAGTCTTAAAAACGATTAGGATTGATTTCAGGGACTCATTTTATAATTGAATTTAGCTGTTAGAGTTATTCTACAGTCTCGTTATGTGCTTAGAGGAAACATGAAAATACTAGTATTATTTGCAGTGTTATTTTCTGCTGGGGTTTTTGCATTAGAAGACTATAAATGTTTAATAAACAATGCTGTCACTGTCGATTCTAATGGTAATTTAAAAGAAATTGGTGATAAGTCCATAATAGATAAAATGTTTACAGTAAATCGGCTCTCGGGTGACATGGCAGGTCCCATCAAGAATAATTATTTAACAACCCCGAATGTGCTTGATTATGGGTCTACTGAAAATTCATTTAAGGCTGTCACCCTCATGAAAAACGATATAACTACAAATGTATACGTTTTAACAATCGAAGAATTTGCAGAAACCCCTAAAAAGCCATTTGTATTTCTAAGTAACTCTGACGTTTTTTATGGCACTTGTGAACATTTTTAGTACGTGTATACAAGTGCCATAAAAAACTCTGCCAGTTCACGCCTATTACGCGGGCATTAATCTCCTCACTATCCTATTGCCGCATTCTTAAATGCAATAACTCACTAAACCGATAACTTTTAAATCAAATTTCAAAATTATCGGTTTTACATATCACACAAAGCCAATTCGACCAACGCCATATGTGGCGTAAAACACGCCATATATGGCGTGTTTTCACCCCTGAAAACAGCTACAGTTTATATAAGCTTGATACCACTGCGTAACTGGCTTTGCTTCCTCGCTTGTTCCTTTATGCGTTCTCTCTCGTTAGACCTTCGCCGTTGGGCTCCTGTATTGGAGCCCTTTTTTTTTGCTCATATTTACCAGGTGCAGCATGAATATTAAAACAAGGCTTATGGCGCTAGGTTTTACTGGTGCCATTCTTACTGGCGGTGTGTTAGTTGCTACGGGTGAAGGTGAAGTATTACGCACTTATGTTGACCCTGCCGGTATTGAAACGGCCTGCTTTGGCCAAACTGGCCATAACATAAAGCTTGGCATGGTGTTCACTCACCAGCAGTGCCTAGACATGCTGGCTAGCAGCCTTAAAAGCTTTGACCGTGAATTGGTGAAACTCACCCCGCCATTAAGCGAGGGTGAACACATTGCTTACCTGAGTTTTATTTACAACATTGGGGCCGAGGCTTTTGGGGCTTCTACGCTGCGTAAAAAGTTGTGGGCAGGTGACCGAGTTGGCGCATGTAATGAGTTGCCGAGGTGGGTTTATGCCAAAGGTAAAAAGTTACCCGGTTTAATAAAACGCCGCTCAAATGAGCGGCGTTATTGTTTGAGGGACTTGTAATGTTTAATGATTTTAAAACCACAGTGCTGTTATGTGCAGTGCTAGTAATGGCGACGGTGATTGCCGTTGGGGCGTTAAGCATTACCTCACTCAAAGCTAAAAACGGCACATTAAGCCATGACTTGTTGCAATCGCAAGTTAGCGTGGATGCGTTATTGAGCAGCAACGACAATAAAGATGAACGGATTAACACGCTTGAACGTGATTACCGCATTATCATCGAGCTAAACACCTCGCACCGCAAGCAAGTAGCCGATCTCCAATCGACATTAGACCACAAACTAGTACGAGCTAATCAGCTAAGGACATCAAACCATGAGCCAACTAAAACTTGGGCTAATACTGATTTGCCTAGTGATGCTGTGCAGCTGCTCAAGCAAACCGATTGTCAAAGTGGTGACACAGACCAAAACGGTTTATGTGTTACCGCCCCCTGATTGGCTTGAGCTTTGTGATAGCCCACGTTTTATCGGGTTCTCAAATCTGGATTTACTGAATCATTCCCTTACTCAAACCAATGCGCTAGCAACTTGTAATGCAAACATGCTGCGCCTACAACAATGGCGGCAGCAATATGAGCATAACGACTGACCTTAGTGCAAAACTCACATCGTTATTGTCTTACATTGCTTCGTTTTTTACCGCAGCTGGCAGTTATGTGAACGATATGGATATTGGGGTGTTAGTCGGCGTGTTGTGTGCTGTGTTTACCGCGTTTATTAACTGGTTTTATAAAGACCGCCAGCGCCAGCGTGCGACATTAAAAAGTGAGCGTGAAGCCAGAATACAAGCGCTGCAAGAGCAGGTGTTGCTTAAACAATTGCAGCATATTGAACAAGAACGATGTAGCCATGTGTTAGACGATATTCACAAGGACTAGCTAATGGCACGTATTCAAACACCCGACGCCGAGCCAGTGCTACTGAACAAAACCGACCTGTGCAAAAGTTTGGGCATTAGTACCCAAGCGTTCGATAAATGGGACGTGCCTGTACACAGCAAAAAAGGCCGTGAGTGCTTGTACACCATGAGCGACGTGGTGGGTAACCGAGTGGCTAATGAGCGTAAGAAACATGTAAGCAATCCAGCGCCCGAAGATAACGACAAGCCCAATATCGAGTTTGAGCGTTGGCGCTTAATCAAAGCGCAAGCCTACGGCCAAGAGCTTAAAAACGAAAAAGACGGCAAAGAAGTGGTCGAGGTGACGTTTTGCTCGTTTGTGCTTAGCCGAATAGCCGCGCAAATATCGCCGGTGCTGGACCAAATACACATTCGTGTAAAACGTAAATTCCCCGACATGCCAGAACGCACCATAGATGCTATTCGCGCCGAAGTGATTAAAAGCCAAAACACCGCCGCTGAACTGGCCAACGGCATTGAGGATTTATTAGATGAATATATCAGAAGCACAGATTAAGAATTTGAAAGCTGCTGTCGCTGCTGGCCTTAAATCGTTTTATCGTCCACCAATGTTGACCTGTAGTGAATACGCCGACACGCATTTTTATATGTCGTCTGAATCGTCGTACACCGAAGGTAAATGGGAAAGCTTACCGTTTCAAATCGGCATATTGAATGCCATGGGTAACGACCAAATCACCACGCTGAACATTATGAAGTCAGCGCGTGTGGGTTACACCAAAATGCTGATGGCCAATGCGGGTTACAAGATAGAACACAAAAAACGTAACGTGTTGATATACCAGCCGCGTGACGGTGCCGCCAAAACGTTTATGAAAAAGCACGTTGAAACGGCCATACGTGACATGCCGATTTGGAAAGCCCTAGCGCCGTGGATTGGCCGCAAACACAAAGACAGTACCTTAGAAGATAAAATTTTTACCAACGGTAAAACCTTAATGGTGCGTGGTGGTACCGCCGCGGCTAACTACCGTGAAATATCAACCGATGACGTTATTTACGATGAGTTAGCCGGTTTTGATGAGTCAATCGAACACGAAGGTAATGCGACATCGTTAGGTGATACCCGTGTTGAACTGTCGTTGTTTCCGAAATCGATACGGGGTTCAACGCCTAAAGTATTAGGTACCTGCCAAATTGAAAAGGCCTGTAGCGAAAGCCAGTACCAATTTAGATTCAACTTGCCTTGCCCCCATTGCGACGAGCTGCAGCATTTAAAGTGGGGCGGTAAAACTGAACCCTTTGGTATTAAGTGGCAAGGTAGCGAGCCAAAAACAGCCTATTACGTTTGCGAGCACTGCGGTTGCTGCATTGAAAACAATCAGCTGCACGACATGGAAGAACACCCAAGCGCGTTATGGATATGCGACAAAACGGGTGTTTACACCACAGACTTTATTTCGTTTTTTGATAAAGACGGCGACGACTTTTTAACACCCGAAAATATCTCGATTTATATTTGGTCGGCTTATAACACGCTTAACAGTTGGGCCAAGTTAGTTACCGAGTTTTATAAAGCTAAAGGCGACAAAGAAAAGCTACAAACCTTTGTTAATACCAAATTGGGCCAGCCGTGGGACAACGACAACGGCGAACGCATTGAGTGGGAAGACTTAGGCCGCAGGCGTGAAATGTACCCCAACGGTAAAATGCCCGATTGGGTTGTGTATGTCACGGCGGGTGTTGATACCCAAGACGACCGCTACGAAGGCCGTGTTTGGGGCTGGGGTGCAGGTAAAGAGTGCGCCTTAATCGATAGGTTTATTTTGTATGGCGACCCAGCCAGCCAAGTGCTACTTGATAAAGTCGCGCTGCGCTTAAACCAAAGTTACCCGCGTAACGACGGCATTGTGTTGAGCATTGGCACAACGTGTTGGGATTCGGGCGGCCATTACTCAGATACCGTTTACTCAATGAGTAAAAAGCTGGGTTTGTTCCGCGTGGTACCCATTAAAGGCGCCAATATGTACGGCAAGCCGATTGCCAATTTTCCGCGTAAGCGAAGTAACAAAGGTGTGTATTTAACCGAGGTGGGTACCGACAACGCCAAAGAGTTGATCATGGCCATGATGCGCACTCAACCCAGTGTTGATACGCGTACACCAGGTGCAATTCATTTGCCACTGAACGACAGCATTTGTGATGACACCGAACTGCAACAGTTAACGTCTGAACGAAAATTGCCGACACGCCGCGACGGTCGCATTGTTTACCGCTGGGAAGCAGGCGGCAGACGTAACGAAGCGCTCGACTGTTTTGTGTATGCCTTGGCTGCGCTGTATATCGCCATTGATCGCTTTGGCATTAATCTCGACTCGCTCAGTAAAGTGATAACAACCGACACTCAAAACGAAGTATCAACCGATGAATCCCCCAAACCTAAAAAACCGAAAAAGAGCCAAGCCAATAACTGGCTAAATGGTGGTTCGGTTAAATCAGGAGGCTGGCTGTAATGTCAAAGCAAACTGCTACAGACATGGTCGCACTGTATATCGAAGCCGAAAAAGATGTACTGGCGGGTAAGTCCGTCAGCATCAACGGCAAGATGATGAGTACAGAAGACCTGGAACAAATTCGTAAAGGCCGCATGGAATGGCAGCGCACCTTAAGCATGTACACCCGCCCACGGGGTACCACACTCGCCCGATTTAACTAGGAATCAATATGAGCATTATTAACGATGCACTATCGTATTTATCCCCTGGCTGGGCGCTAAAGCGACAGGCAGCCGCAATGAGTTATCGCAACCTTAAAGGTTACGAAGCTGCCAGCCCAAGCCGAACTCACAAAGCCAATAAAGAGGGACGCGGCGCAAATCAAGCGGTATTTGCTGCAGGTAAAAGCTTGCGCGAACAGGCGCGATGGTTAGACGAAAACCACGACCTCAGTATTGGTATTTTAGACCGGATGGAAGAACGGGTAATTGGTGCGCAGGGCATTGTGGTTGAGCCACAGCCCCGCAGCATTAGTGGTGAAATACTCGACGAACTGGCCAATGATATTCAGCGTCGTTTTGCTGCGTGGTCATTAAAGCCTGACGTAACAGGGCGCTACACACGGCCAGAGCTTGAACGTTTAGTGTTACGTACCGCATTGCGCGACGGTGAAGTATTCGGCCATCAAGTGCGTGGCAAGGTGGCTAAGTTTGGTCATCCCAACCCGCAAGGCACGCAATACAGTATTGAAGCGTTAGAGCCTGATTACATTCCGTTTGAACTTAACGATGTATCAACCCGCGTTCGACAAGGGTTAGAGGTTAATGGTTGGGGGCAGGTGGTTAATTACCATGTGTTGTTTGATCACCCGTCTGACCAAATTGGCTTTCGCTACAAAACTAAAGCCGTACCCGCAAGTAACATGCTGCATCTTGGCATGTTTAAGCGTTTGCACCAGCTGCGCGGTATCAGTATTTTTCACGGCATTTTAACCCGCCTTGGCGACATTAAAGATTATGAGGAATCTGAACGGGTAGCTGCGCGTATTGCTGCAGCGTTAGCTTTTTACATTAAACGCGGTGACGCCAGTATGTTTGGCCTAGATGGTGATGCTAAGGCTGACCGTGAAATAAACATTGCACCAGGCATGACCTTTGATGATCTCGCTGTTGGTGAAGACGTCGGCATGATTGAGTCAAATCGCCCCAACGTGCATTTGGTCGATTTTCGTAATGGCCAGTTAAAAGCCTGTGCCGCGGGTACCCGCGGTAGTTACTCGAGCATTGCCCGTGATTATCAAGGCAGTTACTCAAGCCAGCGCCAAGAGCTAGTTGAGCAAGACGAGTCGAACCGCATTATGCAGCAATGGTTTTGTGCCGGTTGGGCGCGGCCTGCGTTTCGTAACTGGTTGGAAATGGAGTTAATGAACAAGCAAGACCCTATAACCCTGCCGCCAGACCTAGACACCCGCACCTTGTTTGATGCTGTGTATTACGGGCCCACCATGCCATGGATTGACCCCCGCAAAGAATCCCAAGGTTGGGAAATGATGATAGCCGGTAATGCCGCAACCGAGGCTGATTGGGCGCGAGCCCGTGGCCGTAACCCAAGCGAAGTTAAACGCCAACGTCAACGTGAGCTGAAGTTTAACCGCGAAAACGACATGGTTACGGGTAACGACCCAGAGCCACAAAACGGAGAAACCCCAAGTGAAAAAGACCAAACTAAGTCTAGCCGTGGCCGCCATGATGCTAATGCCAAGCGCATCAGCGAGCTTGACCGAGAGTAAAGAAAAACGCGGTATCTACAGCATGAAAGGTGCTGCAAATGGCGTGGTCGAATTGATTTTATATGGCGATGTTGGCTGGGATTTTACCGCCAAACAAATCGCCACTGACCTACGCGCTATGGGCAAGGTGTCGCAGATTAACGCTTACATTCAATCTGGTGGCGGCGATGTGATGGACGGCATGGCCATTTATAACATTCTTGCGCGTTGGCCTTGCCAAAAGTCGATTTGTATTGAGTCGGTTGCTGCTTCTATGGCCAGTGTTATTTGCATGGCATTCGATACCGTGATTATGCCGTCTAATGCCTTTTTGATGATCCATAGCAATTGGGGCGGTGCAGTTGGTACCGCCGATGATTTACGTGAATACGCAGACTTGCTTGATAAGTGGCGCTCAAGTATGGGCAAGGCTTATCAAGATAAAGCCGGCGGCAAGTTAAGTGATGAACAGCTAGGACAATTTTTTAAAGAAGACACTTGGTTGTCTGCACAAGAAGCGGTTGATCTTGGGCTAGCAGATGAAGTGATAGAACCGATGCAAATGGCTGCATCAATTAATTTTAAACGACTGAAGGACTTTAATAATATGCCTAAAGCATTACAAACCCTGCTAGCACAACAGGGCAATATCGGTGCTACCACCCCCAATTCGCCTGCGCCAGCAGCTAATCCACCAACACCCGCTGCATCGGTACCAGCACCCGCGGCACCGTCGCAAGCTGATATTCAAGCTGCGGCTAAGGCAATGAACAAGACGCGTATCGACGGTATTAATGCTGCATTTGTTCATTTTCCGCAATTAGCTGAACTTAAAAACAGCTGTATTGCCAATGATGATATTGACGCAGACAAAGCCAAAGACATGATTTTGGCTAAGTTGGGTGAAAACACTACGCCGTGTGCTGTGCTGCCTCGCACGACGATTCACTCGAGCAACGGTAACATTGTGGGTGATTCAATTCGTGCCCAGCTATTAACCCGTGCAGGTCACGCAGAGCGTGAGGCATCAAATGCTTATGCTAGTTATAACTTGCGCGATCTTGCCCGTGCCTCATTAACGGATCGTGGTATTGGGGTGTCTGGCATGAATCCTTTGCAAATGGTGGGGTTAGCGTTTACTCATACCTCATCTGACTTTGGCAACATCTTGTTAGATATCGCTAATAAGTCAGTATTAATGGGTTGGGAAACTGCCGAAGAAACCTTTGAGCGCTGGACTAAAAAAGGTCAGTTAGGTGATTTTAAAATTGCCCAGCGTGTCGGCCTTGGTGACTTCAACAGCTTGCGTAAAGTGCGTGAAGGTGCAGAGTATAAGTACGTGACAGTGGGGGATCATGCACAACAAATTGCATTAGCAACCTATGGCGAACTGTTCTCTATTACTCGTCAAGCTATCATCAATGATGATATGAGCATGTTAACCGACATTCCAATGAAAATGGGCTTTGCAGCTAAAGGCACAATTGGTGATTTGGTTTATGCGGTGCTTACGCAAAACCCAAAAATGGCAGATGGAAAAGCCTTGTTCCATGCCGACCACGGTAACTTAGGTTCTGGTGCGCCAAGTGTCGCGGCGATTGATGCTAACCGCATGTTAATGCGTAAGCAAAAATCGGGTAATCGTAGTTTAAATATTCGTCCTGAATTTGTGTTGTGCCCTGTAGGGCTAGAAACCACAATGAACCAGATCATCAAGTCTAGTTCAGTTAAAGGCGCTGATGTTAATGCGGGTATTGCTAACCCTATCCAAAACTTTGCTGAAGTGATTGCTGAACCTCGTTTAGATGATAGCAGCGATAAACAATGGTTCCTTGCTGCTGGTAAAGGGCGCGACACCATTGAAGTGGCTTACCTTGACGGTATCGACACACCTTACATTGAACAGCAACAAGGTTTCACCATTGATGGTGTCGCAACCAAAGTGCGTATTGATGCGGGTGTAGCACCGCTTGACCATCGTGGATTGGTTAAATCAACTGGTGTGTAACTCAGTCGTAAACCTCATGCCTTTTGCAACAAAAGGGCCGCTAACTTTTATTAAGTAGCGGCCTTTTTAATGTCCGGCTTTTAATAATCAGCAATTCTTATCGGGAATGAATTATGAAAAATTGTGTATCAGATGGTAATACCATCGACTTTATCGCCACTGCGGCTGTCGCCAGTGGTGAGCCAGTATTGTTGGGTAAAGTAGTTGTCGTGTCTTTGGGTGCGGTAGCCGTTGGTGAACCTGGTGTGGGTGCAGCCGAAGGTGTGTTCGAACTGCCTAAAGTGGAAGCCGACGACATTGGCCAAGGCGCCCAAGTTTACCTTAAAGCAGATGGCACCATTACCTCAACCGCATCGGGCAACACCTTAGCGGGTAAAGCGTGGGCTGCGGCTGGCAATCCAAGCACCACGGTATGGGTAAAAATCAATGCCTAGTGTTAACGAACGCATAGCGGCCAAGCTTGCGCGTGCGTTCACTAAACTGGCACAACCGTGCCAGTTTATCCCTAGCGCTGGCCAAGCCCCATTCAGTCGAAGTGTTCACCTGCCGCCAACCGAAATAGATCGCAGTAATGAATACATACAAGAACCGATAGCCCTCGCTGAGTTTTTACAGCAAGAAGGCGCGGCAATGGCTGATGATGTGTTTGAGGTAAACAACAAGCAATACCGACTCACCCAGCTTCACGAGCGTGATGAAATAACGGTGAGCTTTGTTTATTTAGAGCTTTAAGGACAAAGTATGGCGTTATCGATAACAGGGTTTAAAGAAGTTGATGCAGAGATTAAACGTATCCGTGCAGCTCAGGCGCCGATTATTGCTAAAGCAATTGGTGATACTGTTAAGTTCGGTAATAAACTTGTTGTAGATGAGATTTTTAACAAATACGGCTTTAAGTCTAAGTCGTATGTTGAAAGCCTTGTGAGTTACAGCATCAACCCCCAGACACTAGAAGGGATTATCAGTTCTAGTTATAGGCCAACCTCGTTAACTCGATTCGCTACTCCTCGAAATACAGGGTATATGGTTAATACAATCAGAGCCAAAAATGTTTGGTTTAAAGGTGCTTTTACTTTTATTGGTAAAAACGGTAATCAAGTAATGATGAGCCGCAAAAAGGGTGACAACTCTTGGCGCTATTTAGATAAAGCAAGGGCAGAAAAAGCCGGAACAAAAGTACCAGATCCTTTGTACGGCCCATCTGTCGGGAAAAGCTTTGGCTATCTGCGTGACGACTTAGAGCCACCAATCATTAAGCATCTTCGCGAACGATACGGACATCACGCTAAGTAACAACCGCCCTGTTAAGAGGTCCCCATGATCCAAACCATTTTAAACCGCTTACAGTTGGTTGACGGTGCAACTGTGCGCGAAGGCTTTTATGCCCAAGGGCTTGCAAGAGAATCACAGTTTATTTTTTTGCAGCCTTATACCGATTTATTCGGCGCTAAAAATGGCATTAACCAATTTCGCGACGACTTAACCTTACAAGTGGTTGCGGGTATTAATCTGAGTAAATCAACCAACCCCACCGCCGAGCTAATCAATTTAGTTCGCAACATTCGCAGCGCATTCTTTAAAGACGAACGTAATACCGAAAAACCGTCATGGCTACCCAAAGCTATTACGTTTAAAGAGTCCGAGGCTTGTAAATATATTATGCCCGAAGCCCATGAAAAACATGGATTAGCGGTCATCACTTTAACCTTAATTCATACAGTACCATTCGGAGAAAAACTATGAGCGAGACAGTAGTAGAGAGCTATATCGGCTCTGGCATCGTGTATGTCAACAGCCGCGATGTGGGTAACGCCAGCGGCGTGAAAATTGCTATCGAGCAAGAAACCAAAGAGCAACCGAATTATCGCGGTGGTGGCGGTAACAATGCTGAAATCACCGTGGTTAAATCGGTTAACTTATCCATGACGCTGAATGACTTTAGCAATGCCAACTTAGCGTTAGCGCTGCGCGGTAAAATTGACGTGTTAACCGCTGAATCCGTTACTGATGAAGCCGTCATTGCCGTGCTAGATGGCTTAGCTGATACCGTTAAAATGATTGATACCGAGATTCCGGCGGTGGTTACCGATAGTACAGGCAGCACAACTTACGATGTGAATGACGATTATATTGTCAGTGCTGCGGGTATTCGGGCATTAAGCTCGGGTGCCATTGCTGCAGGTGAATCACTTAAAGTCACTTACACCAGTAAAGCCGGTAATGCGCTGCAAGCGCTGGTTGAGTCTGGCGAAGAAGTGAAGGTGGTCGTTGACGGTATTAACGACGTAACCGGCAAGCCAAGCGTGCTTAAGTTTTACCGCTGGAAGCCTACCCCAACATCGGGCCTAGACTTAATTGGCGACGACTTCGGTTCATTCGACATCGAAGGCGGCGTACTAGCCGACAGCAGCATTGTTGCCACAGGTAAGTCTAAGTTCTTTGTGCGAAGTGCAGCGTAGTTGAAACAAAAGCCCACTAACTATGTAGTGGGCTTTTTTAATCATCAATAACTTAACGTAATCGAGCTTGCCTCCCTACAAATTGCTCACGGCTTTATGTTGCCTAAAGGGGAGTATAAAAAAGGGATAACAGGAAAGGACATAAAACAAAGCCCCAACTGCGAAGACAGTCGAGGCTTAAGCATTAACACAAATTGTAAATAAGCAAAGGATTTACCATGCAGACTATAGCAAATAGTACAAAAAAAATGCAACCAGAATTAGCAGCTAATATTGTAACCTGCCAAAGCGGAGTGCCTGTTACCACATCGCTAGCCATTGCTGAGGGTGTGGGTAATACCCATAAAACAGTGATTCAATTAATTCGCAAAAATTTTGATGATTTACAGGAGTTCGGAAGGGTCGCATTTGAAATGCTACCCTTTGACACCGCTGGCGGCTGTCAAAATCGTGAAGTTGCCATCCTCAACGAGCAGCAAGCCACATTGTTAATTAGCTTTATGCGTAACATTGGTGTGGTAAAGGTGTTTAAAAAGAATTTAGTTAAAGCGTTTTTTGATATGAGAGATCGCCTTAATCAACGCCAACCCCATATTGACCCAATGGAAGCCTTGCGCGACCCAGCGGTAATGCGCGGTTTGTTGTTAGGGTATTCGGAAAAGGTGATTGGGCTTGAAGATCAGTTAAAAGTCACTCAGCCCAAAGCCGATGCGCTAGACCGTCTGGCCACAGCTGATGGCAGCTTGTGTATTACCGATGCGGCTAAACAATTACAAGTACGCCCTAAAGATTTGTTTTTATTGCTGCAATGTAAAAAGTGGATTTACCGCCGCCAAGGCTCTAGCTGGCTAGGTTACCAAGACAAAATACAACAAGCATTAGTTGAGCATAAAGTTACCGAAGTTGAACACAGCAGCGGCCTATGCAAAGTGTCTACCCAAGTACGCATCACAATGAAAGGCTTGGCCAAGCTTTCGGGGAGTATGCTTAATGGTTAACTTTCTCCCCACATTATTGATTAAAAGCCTGAATTGCTCAGGCTTTTTTTATGTCTGCAATTTGTTATAAGGAAAGCCCATGAGCTTTAAAGACCAAGTCATTAACCTGATTATTCAGGGCAAAGATTTATTTTCCAGCGAAGCCAAGAAGTCTGAAAAGGCATTAGCTGAACTTGCAGCACAAAGCGAAAAACTGAATGCTGAGCTGGATGATTTAAAGCGCCAAGAAGCGGCGGTTAATGCCATTGATGGGCTAACTGCATCAATTAGAAAAGGCGAAAAAGCCTATGTTGATAATGCCGTTGCATTAGACAACCTTAAAAAAGAACAAAAACAAGTTGCTGTAGAGGCAAAGCAGCTTGATGCGGCGCAGGTTGCTGCGGCTAATTCTACCGCGCGTATTGAAACTGAATACAACCAAGCGGTGGATGAGTTAGCAAAGTATGATAACCAGCTAAAGCTAGCAAGTGCTGAGGTTGATAAGCTAACCGCAACCCAAAATAAAGGCGCTCAAGCTAGTCAGTCGCAAGCGTTAGCATTAGCAAAAGCCAAAGATGATTTGCAAAAGCTAGATGCAGCCCAAAAAAGCACGGCAACTAGCGCAACCCGTTTAGCTACAGAACTGGAACAAGAAACTGCTGAGCTGAAAAAAATCAGCAGCGAAGTTGACAAAGCCGGCCAGAAAAAAGGCGAGTATGCGCTTAAGGTTAAAAGCGCCAGTTCCGAATTAACCAAGCTTGGAAGAAGTCTAAACAGTAACAAAACGGAGTTAGACAAGCAGCAAGCGGTGCTGAATAAAGCCGGCATTGATATGGGCAAGCTGGCTGATGCCAGCAAAGACCTAAAAACCAAACAAGCCGCCGCGGAGCAAGCCTTAAAAGGGGTGAACGACAAGTTAGGCCAGCATGATAAGTTACTTGTTAGCAGCCAGAAATCAGCGGGCGCAGCCAATAAACAAACCTTAATTACCACTAAAGCCATTAATGCGTTAGCGAAAGCCTATGCTGTTTTGCTATCTGCCCAAACGGCTATTCAGTCTGTTCGTTCAAGTGTTGAAGGTTATGGTGAACTAGAGTCGGCAATCACTAAAGTTGAAAAAACCACAGGTAATGCCCGTGAGGCCGTTGTTAAAATGGCGGCTGAGCTTAAAGACTTGGGCGAAAATGTTACCCCTACTAGCACAAATGAATTGTTGCGCATGGCTGAGGTTGCAGGCCAGTTAGGCACTAAGTCTACGGAAGATATTTTAAACTTAGTCGCTGCGGCTGATGCCCTTGGTTTATCAACCAACTTAGCGGGTGATGAAGCGGCCACTATGCTTGCGCGTATTTTGGGGATGACACAAGAGGGAATTCCACAAATACAAAACCTGTCTTCTTCTGTGGTCGCGTTAGGTAATGATTTTGCCGTTACTGAGGCTGACATTGTCAGCATGACCAAAGAAATTGTTACTGGTACCCGTGAAATCAATTTAGGTTCTGCTGCTTCTGCTGCATTTGGTGTCACCCTTGCAGAGTTAGGTCAACCCGCAGAACGTTCACGTACGGCTATTCAAAAATTAGGTGCCGCAATTAATGAGGCCAGTAAGAAAGGCGGCGATGATTTAGAACTGCTGACTAAAATTACCGGCCAAACGGCTGACCAAATTGAAAAAGATTTAGGCGATGCACCTGAAAAGGTATTGGTTAAATTCCTTGAAGGGTTAAAGCGTGTTAAGTCTGAGGGTGGGCTAGTTTCTGATGCGCTTAAGTCGATGGGCATTGAAGGTGTGGAAGCAACGAGTGTGCTCAGTGTATTAGCTGATGGTACAGACCGTTTGAAAACGGCGTTAGAATTATCTAACAAAGCCTATATTGCCGGCGACTACCACATGAAGGAAGCCGCTAAAGCTTATGCAGATCAGTCAGCGGCTATTGGTCGCTTAGAAAACAAATTCCACGCACTAACAACAAGTATTGGTGAGGCGTTTTCTGACGAAGTTGATACCGCTATACGGGCAACCAGCGATGCAATTGATGCAGTAGATGAAAACGTTATTCAACTGATGGAACGCATACCAGAGCTAGCCAATGGCTTTGTAGATTTACTCGCTGATATTAATAATTTTGCGGCAGGGACTGATGAGTCTTTTAGCTCATTAGAGTACACATTGGATGCGTTTGCTGCTGGCTTGAACGCCATCAGCATAACCGTTAATTCGCTGGCGTTAGAATTAAGCGATATGAATGTGGCCACGCTTGAAGCGCTGCGTTCGGCAAGTAAATTATCTGGTGTTGAGTTTGTTACAGCCAAGCAAGTTGAAGACGCTAAAAGTCGCAGCGCGAGCATTGCTGCGTCAATAAAGCGTGATAGTGAAGATATCATTGCGCTTAATAAACGCATGAATGGTGAGTCTTCAATTGCTTATGAAGGTTTAATTAAAACCACAGTAAAATACAAAGATGCACTTAAACAGTTATCAATAGAACAGCGCAATCAGATAAACGACATTCTATTATCTGGCACTTATAACAAAGACCTTGAAACTACCTACCGAGAACTTACGGCTGCTTTAGTGCGGGCTAATCGCGAAACTGAAATTGAAGCTCAATTAAAAGCGAAGGCGGCTGAAGCCAGTAAGAAAAAAGCTGAAGAAGATAGAAAAGCAGCTGATGCGGTAGCTGAACATGCTGATGATCTCGCTAAGCTAAGCACCAATACGTTGACGTATGCAGAGGCGATCGCTGATGTAGAGGTAAGGCAAAAATCATTAAATGAGCTTTATGCAAAAGGTGTGATCTCTGCTGAGGGTTTGGCTAAAGCATCCGAGTTACTAAAGGACTCGCTTAAAGGTTATTCAAGCGAGGTTGATGCAAGCAATGCCAGCGCGGCAACGCAAACTGAAGTAACCGATCAGTTTATTGCTAAACGCAAAGCGCTACAGGCCCAATATGAACAAGGGTTGTTAACCGAAAAAGAACTGACTATATCGCAACAAGAATTAGCCAGCGCTTATGACAAAACAGTTAATGAGGTCAACTTAGCAACGTCGGCTGCAGGCTTACTGTCTGACGAGCAGTTAGGTTTGCAAGAAAGCATTATTAGCACTGAAGCTGAAATTCGTAAATTAGAACAAGCCTTAAAAGATGAGAACAAGGCAAGCAATGAACTCATTTTAATAAAAGCCAAGTTAGCCAAGGAAGAAGCAAACTTAGCCGACATAAAACGAGAGTCCATTGAACTTTCTAAGATAGAAAACGCCACTTATGTTGAGCTTCTTGTTTTACAGCGTGAGTATGAAACGCAATTAGAAATACTCGACCGCAACTTTAGAGCGGGTTTGCTAACCAAGCAAGAGTATGACGCTCAATCTAAGGCTTTAGGTAAAACCCTTGACGAGCTAAATAAGGTGGTAGGTGAGACTAGCAAAAAGGAGGCAGAGCTTACCGATGTTACTAAAGCTAACACCGATGCAGTAAAGGAAAACACCGAGGCAAATAATGCCAATAGCAAGTCATTAGAGGAGCAAGCAGGTAAGTTAGTTGATATTAGGGTGGCTACAGTAGCACATAGAAGTGTGCTGCAAGATACCGGAAAAACCTACGTTGATACTGCCGCCAGTGCTGATGTGTTGATACAACGCATTAAAGAAATGGGCAACATTCAAACGGCTTATTTGGCTGGTGAAAGTAAGCGGCGATACAGTGAGTTGCAATCATCGTTAGCCATTAGGCGCCAAATTGATGACATTGAAACCAGCACATATAGCTTAGCTGAGCTTGATAAAATGGCGGCTAAAGCATCCAATGGCTTATACGGTTTGTCTGGGGTTCAGCTAGAACCTTTAACAAACGCAATTGATAAAGCCCGTGATAAATTTCGTGATCTTGCTGATGAAATTAACGAAACCACAGCTGACATTCAAGACCGACTTGATGCTGCACTGGGTAATGAAAAGGATATTATTCAGCGTAAATTTGCTAGTGAAGTGAAAGAGATAGATAACATGATCGCTCGAGCGCAAGCGTTTGGCGATAGTCAGTTAGTTAACAAACTGCAAAAAAGTCTGCGTGATTTAAAAAAGGCGCAAGACCTTGAGTTAAAAGCTAAAAAATTAGCAGAATCTACCGCGACAGCTACTGCACAAGCCGCAGCAAATACAGCTGCACCCCCAAAAACGGTACAAAACCCAGCTCCCCAAACCCAGCCAAGCACGACCCCAACTGCCGCCGCAACCAGCAGCGACACTGTTGTATTGCAGCTGAAAGTGGGTAACAGCACATTTGATGCACAGGCCAAACGCAGCATTGTGAATGAGTTGGTGGCTGAAATTAAGCGCCTGCAATCAGTAGGTGGTTAGTTTGGCTTGGCAACGTTAGGCACATTAAAGAGTAAGAGGCGCTATGTATAACACCACAATCGACACCATTGTGTTGACCGAGCCATTGCACTGGCTTAACCGCAATAACACCCAGCGAGTATCGGCGAATATGAAGCGGGCACTTAACGGTGCCCCGCATATTCAACAAACCGTCATACCCGCTGGCATTGCATTAGAGCTTGGCAGTAAAAACGGTTGGATGCTGCGCAGTGAGTTTGCACAACTGCAAACCCACGCAGCAAATACACTTACCGAATTTACAATAAACCACGACGGCAGTGACATTAATGTGATGTGGGATAACACCCAAACAAGCGTGATCACGGGTGATGATGTTGACGATCTATTGGGCGGCTATCCGTTACTGACGAACGTGGTATTACGATTTTTAACGCTGTAACTCTTCCTCGCTTATTGATAAACACAGGTGGCCCATGAGCATTACCCGTAATGATTTAAAGATATTTAAACCCGAACAGTTGGGTTCCAGTGACGATGCAGGCGGTCAGCGTACCCGTAACGCCGTTGAGTCGGGCAAGTTGAATGAGTTGTTTACTGCTATTTCTGATATCGACCACGCGCAATCATCACTCGATATTGTTAAGTGTTATCCAGCGTTAGATACCGCAGACACAGATACGTTACTCGATGCCCATGTGTTTATTAGTCAGCCACCCACCGACCCGTTAGTGTCTATGTTATTGGTGGAGGCAGACGCATTAGATGATGAAGACCGCATGGTCGAAATGAAAGAAATTTTAGAATCTTCTGTCACCGCAGGTTCTTTGATTAGGTCTGGCGCACCAGGCTTTTTGCCCAATCAAAACAGTTTTAGCCGCGAGTATTTACAGTCTACGTATATGTTTGACGGCAAAGAGTATCGCAAAACCACCAGTTTACGCGTTGGCCAAGTGATTGCCATTACCGTTGAGTATGCTGGTATTGAAGATGCCGACTGGCCACGTAAAACCCATTACTGCATGGTGACCGATACTAATGCACCAGGTAACAGTGAAGGCAATATTGTATTTGACCCTCCAATCGATTTTGCGACGCCTGAATATAACGTTACGATTAATTCAACGAGCTATTGCACCAAACTGCGACTCACAAACGAAGCTAGCCCGTTAACGTTCCACGGTGTGAGTAAGTTAACTGCCGCGAGTAGCAACAAGAATCTAGCCGTTGCGGCAGTGCAGCAAAACCTATTGCCAGTGGTATTAAGTGAGCAGGTTAAATCAGGCCAAGCCATTAGCGACGGCGACATAGTGCGTAAAACGGTATCGCAAAATGCGACGACAGCACAAAGCTATCAGTTTGCGCTAACCGATGTATTGCAGGGCACCAACATCGCCGTAGATTACACCCCAATCACCAGTTACACATCGGGCGGCATTCAATACGGCAGTGACGATGCTATTGTGGTTGTAAGTAGTGACACGGTAAGTGTGACCTTATCGCGTAAACCTGACCTTAATACCCCTGTGTCGTTGCAATATATTTCTGGGGTGTCCTATCAAAACTATGACAATGCCGATGCGTTTCCTGCTGATCGCGAATTGGTACCAAATACGCTAACAGGTAGTGTTTATTATCAAAGCAGCAAGTATCAATTTGTTGAACGTGATGGTGTACTTTTTACTGTATATGCAATTACTGAAACCCGTGTTGGTATTATTGATTACCAAGCTGGAGTCGTCACGCTTGAGTCGGGTATGAGCAACTTAACGTTTGCGGCATTAGTCATTGCGCCAGAGTCTGCCAATGTGGCCACGTTCGTACTGAATGCCAGTGATGCTTTGTTAGATACCTTTTACATGCAAGTGTTTACTGTTGGTGATGTGTTAATCAGTGCCAGTAGTGACAGTAACGGTACCATTGCGGGCACAGGTATTAGCGGCAGCATTGTTAATAACCTGGTGCAGTTGTCGTTTACTCAAGACGTTAAGTTAAGCACCTTGCGGTATGACATTACTGAGCAAGTACGAAACTTACCGCCTGCCGATATTTATGGCCTAAACCCGCTGCGGATCCCCAATGCAGGCGTAGTCGATATTTACCGTGCTTGGGGCACTATTGCTGTGTCGCACACAGACTATCAAAATGTAGTTAGCCCAAGTAATGGCACGGTTATTACGATACGTACTGGCAGTAACTTTGTTGATATTACCGATGCAACTGGCGCCAGTTTGTGGACTGCAACCAGTGACCATTTTACGGTTGATAATGTCGCCGGCACCGTTACATTAAGCAGTGACTTTAGCGGCTTTACTGCGCCGTTTATTTTAAGTGACACCATTAGCGAGTTAGCGTTAGTGACTGCAGTGAACACCAATACAGTTACCATTTCAGCGGCGTTGTCGCGTGAGTACCCTATTGGCTCAAGTGTGGCCAGTGTGCAAATACTCGGTGACTTACAAGCGCGAGTCGGCAAAGTGCGCGACATGACCAGCTGGGCTAATAATTGGGACCTAGACGGTGAGGCTGCCCAAGGTACGTTAAACACAGTTGATTACCCTATTGAGGTCACCAATGCTGCAGCGGTGAATGAAGATTGGGCCTTGGTGTTTACCTCTTCAACCGCGTTTCGTTGTGTAGGTAAGCGTATTGGCCAGATTGCCACAGGTGATACGCTAAACGACTTTGCCCCGATTAACTCGTTAACCAATCAACCGTATTTTGTGCTCCGCTCCGGCGCGTTCGGTGCAGGTTGGAACCCGGGCGAAGCCATTCGCTTTGCTACCGTGGCTAGTGCTAAACCCGTTATGCCTATTCGCACCGTGCAAGCGGGCCACAGCCAAATCAACACCGACCGTGCCGTATTGGCATTTCGCGGTAACGAAGCTTAATTACTTTACATAAAAACTATTTATTAAATGAGTGCCGACAGCAATGTCGGTACCGCTTTCGCGTGAGGAAAAATCATGGGATTACCAGTAACAGTTTATCGGAATACAGATGTGGGTGCGCCAATCACCATTCAATCAAGGACATCACATTGGATTACTATATTAAAAGCTTGTTTAGTTGATGGATATGGTGATAAATCGCCATTGGGTTGGACGTTGGAGTATGAGGGTGTATATAAAGCAGTATTTAAAAATAAAGTAAGTGATGGTGGTTCAGGTTGTTTCATTAGGGTGTCAGATATAGACGGGTCAAATAGTCAGACAGGTTATACTGACTTTACGATAGCCAAAGTTATGAGTGACGTTGATACGTATGTTGATAAGATACAACTAAGACGGCTTAGAAATTATTACTCTTACGTTACTGGATGGACAATAATCGGCACAAGCCGAGGTTTTTGGATAATGCAAGAGGCGACGCCAAGTGGAACTATTGATAGTGTACAACTAAACTTTATCGGTAAGCTTTTTATGGGTGATATTGATAGTTTAATACCAAATGATAATAACCCATTTGGTATACTCAGTGGTGTTTCAACAACAGGTGATTCAACTGCAATTATATCTGACTCTATTATAGGGTCTAGCCCCGCTTTATATCTAACTTGCCTTGGTGCTGATGGAACCAATGACAAACATCAATATGGTTATGATCTATCATTCAAAAATACACTAAGTGATGGGGGCGATATATTAACTACTGATGTACCAGCTATATTACAAAGACCTATGTTAAGTTCTCTTGGCGGTAACGGTAACCCTGCATTTGGTATGGTTAGGGGTTTTATACCGGGGTTATATGAGTTACAACATGCGGGTGGTAGAACTTTACCATTACCTTTAATTAGAACGTTTGATGGTGAGGATTACCAAGCTATTGTTGGTCGCTATAGTCCTGTCTTATGGATCAAAATATCTGGTAACTGGTATGAATAGTGTAATATTTGTTAGTGTGATTAATGCTCGATCACAGATTATAAATCAGGCCATACTTAATGTTGATGTTGATATTGACGCAGAAAGATTAGTTGTATTAGACCGAGTATACTTGACCACACTTGTTAATAAACAGATTGCGGCAAGCACTTTTAAAATCATGCTACCGTCAAAATATATGATCGATTCAAATTTATTAGTTGGCATAATAGATGATGACGGTGAGTACAATTGTCAATTCATAGATGGTGTTAGTGCAGAGGTAATTGACGGGAACGCTGAGTATAGGGTGTAGTCACATGACTGTTATTCGTTTTACACAACCTTGGCCAACTGCGACTTCACCAATAACCATTCGCTTTGGTGGTGACATTGACCCCAAACCACCCATTAGCCAACCTTTACTAGGTATTGATTTAGGTGTTACCTGGCAACCGCCATTACTCGCTGCCTATGACCACCGATTAGCTAATGCCAGTGAACGTCTAGGTAATCAAGTTCAGTTAGGTGTGCTATCTAATCCTGCAACAGACTACTGCGTAAAAACTCAATGGCAAAATAAACCACTGACTCAACGCCAAACAGTAATGCATTATGCTGGCTATGCGTTAACTGAGTTAACCGTAACTTGGCAGTGGTTTGTCGCGCCGAGTTTTGAACAAAGCGTGACATTGCCTTGGCTGGTACTGAATCAGCACAGCACAATTATGTCTGTAGATTGGCAAGTAACACCAACGCTGAATGCGCTGCAGGCTAATATCAATTGGTGTGATGGTGCCGAGTTAGTTAACGACATCACTACGGCTTACAGCTATGGCAATGTCAGACTAATACAACCTAGCATTGCTTGGGGGCCACATACCGCCAGTTGGATTTGCTCAACTCGTTATCGACCACCTACGGGCAAAGTCACAATTCGCTTTAGTGAGCCTTGGGCCAGTTCAACAAGCCCTTTGCAATTGCGTTTTACTGCATCGCCCAACTATTGTTATTTTGACGATGGTGGCGGTTTAGTTGATGCCAACCCAAGTTTACCCAGCCTTGATTTTGAAACCCCCATTGAACCTCAACTGCGCAGGTATTATTTAATGCAGCCAACTATTACGTGTGTGCGGGTGTCTGACGACGTACCGATTGTGATCAGCAATATCAGTATTAGTCGCAGCCGTGGCCAGTGGGCCAGTTCAGTGAGTATCGATTTTTCAAGCCGCATCGATGCCAGCCGTGCAGAAAACCAATTACTCAAAGTCGGTATTAACGGCTATGAGTTTTTTGTATTGGTTGAACAAACCAGCGTGAGCAAAGTGTTTGGTAATGAAACGTATCGTGGAACGGGACGCAGCCGCAGCGCCGAATTGGCCACGCCATACGTATTGCCGATAAGCTATACCAATGCAACATCACGAAGCTTTGCGGGTTTACTCACTGACATGCTGCAATTCACTGGTTGGACAATTGCGCTTAATGGCATCGTTGATTTTAACGTACCTGCAGGCGCCTTTAGCGTTGGCAATAAATCGCCCATCGATGCAGTGCAAGAAGCCGTTGCCCAATTGGGTTGCATGCTGTTATCTAATGATGAAACCAAAGCATTAACCGTGGTTCCACGTTGGCCAACCGTGCCTTGGCTAATGGATGGTGTAACACCAGACTTAACCGTGCACGATGCAGTGATCACCAGTTACAGTGAGTCAAAAGAAATCGGTACCGAGTGCAATGTGGTTTGGCTTCGCGGTGAGCAGCAGGGCATTAGCGCAAAAGTAAAACGTGCTGGCACTGCAGGCAATATCGCCGCCGATGACATCAGCGCTCAATTGATTGTTGATAATCAAGCAGCACGAACAGCCGGTACCAACGCACTGGCCGACACGGGCAACAAGCTTAATATCAATATGAGCTTACCGATTATGGCCGACTTACCACCTGCAACACCTGGTATGTTGATTGGTATTCGTGAAGGTGTTGATGTGTTCAAAGGTACGTGCGATTCAGTGACGATCAATGCATCGGTTAGCGACACAGGCGACATCGATGTAGAGCAAACTATCACCGTCGTTCGTCACGTTGCATAAGCGGTTGTATTAAAACCAGCATAAGGAATCGTAATGTTAAAGCAGTTACAACAAAGCCTAAGTGCCCCGCGTACTATCATGACGATTAACGCGGTCAACACAGACGGCACCGTCACCGCCAGCACTGCCAGCAACCATACTCAACGAGTCATCGGGTCAGGCAGTATTGGCGATCACATCTACGTCCAAGACGGCAGAGTGCTAGGGACAGCACCTGATTTGGCGTTTGTAGAGATAGAGGTTTAGTAAGTAACGCAGATGAACACAGGTTATTTATGCATTAATCTTTGAATAAAGCCGTAGAAATACGCAAACCTTGCCATTACAAATCAATAAGATACCTTACCTATTCAGTACGGTTTATTTCTACGCTTTTAGATTACTACATTGAATTTAAAAACAATTAACTCTCACTCCAAAACCGATGGTTGCGAGTTCGAGTCTTGCCACCCCTGCCAAATTTAGAAGGCCTAGCAGAAATGCTAGGCCTTTGTCTTTTCTATTATTAATGTCTTAATATTATACCAATCCCATTAAATATCTGGTCAGTTCAGAGTCTCTCAGGTTTTTCAATTCAAGGCACATTGATGTAGAAATGGTTGTTCCCTTTTAAATCGATGTAACACAGAAGTGGAATACCTGAGAGACTCCATTCT
>NZ_JBSQBN010000217.1:0-2612 GCF_053850585.1 Shewanella sp. A22 | reverse complement strand
AGCGATAAAGTGGCAAGGGTGCAAGATGTTTGCGCTTATAATTAGTCTATTTTGTTGTTTGCTTGATTTATCTCATCACTGGGGAATGAATGAATAAATCGACCAAACACCCTTGCCAAAACGGTTTAATTCTTAACTGGCCATTGTTTGTAATTGTTGGTTTAGTCGAGCAATTTTTTGTTGCAAATAAGCTATTTTTGACACGATAGCGCTTTTATCTTCGGTTTGGAGTTCATCGTTACTTCTTACCCATTGATAAACCGTTTTAGCAGGCACACCGTATTGTTTTGCTACTTCAGACAATAATCTATTATGATTTTTGACTTCGTTGACAACTTGTTCACGTAAGTCCATTGGATACTGTCTTGCATTAGACATATTCATCAGATATTTACCTTGTTAACTTATCAATGTTTACCTGAGCGAGTTTCTACTTCATCCCACTGACTGCAACCAAGATGTGTTAAGAAAAAAATGTGTTGACGGCACTGCGTAATGACATTGCTGACCATGGCATTTATCGACTTAATGCTACGAATTATGGTTATTCTATTCATCGCTATCTCCTACAATTACCGTGTACTGCTCAATAATTAAACTACTACTTAGTAGGTATATTTATTACTATGGAAAGCTCGTGCCAACTTTATAAAATAATTATAATTATTATTTTTCAATTAGTTATGTTTTTTGTGTCAATTTGTTATTTTTCGTCAATAGATTAAATTGGTGCAATTGCACTAATTTGGTGAAAAGGTCTTCTTATGACTTGTTATGCTCATTGCGCAGTATGGATGACAGAATAAAAGCAATGCGAGTGTCGAGTGGTGATTGCCTGTAGAGGCTTTGAAAACGTTTTAAAACGGGGCTGAGGGTAGGGGAAATATGGTAAGCGCGGATATACGCAAGAGGAGCTGACTCATTGCCATCCAAAAAATTGCGCCAGAGTGCGCGATTTTTTGGACGGCGTGTTTAGTGAATTATCTAATGCATTAAAAATAATGTAGCTAAGCCTAAAAATGCAAATAAACCAATTACGTCTGTCACTGTGGTTAGTACCATACCACCGGCCAGTGCTGGGTCGATATTTAACTTTTTCAACATTATTGGAATAGTGGCACCTGCAAAACCTGCTACAGTCATGTTAATTAACATCGCACTGCCAATGAGTCCTGCTAAAGCGATGTCATCTTTCCAAAGCCATACAGCAAAAAATACCAATATTGACCACATTAAGCCATTTAATAACCCAATGCCTAACTCTTTACCTATCAACCAGCGTGCGTTACTTTTGCCAATGTGCCCTAGTGCAATACCACGGATCACCAGTGCTAAAGTCTGATTACCAGCAACGCCACCCATACTTGGTACTATGGTCATTAAAATTGCGATGGTAGCAAATTGCTCTATCGTACCTTCAAACATGTTACTGACTGAAGAGGCCAGTAACGCAGCGAATAAATTAATTGTTAGCCATAGAGATCGCCTCAGGGTACTTTTTAATACGGGACCAAATGTATCTTCATCATCGTCCATCCCCGCCATTCCCATCATTGAATGTTCGGCGTCTTCGCGGATCACATCAATTATGTCATCAATGGTGATCCGCCCGAGCAATTTTTCTTGGCTGTCTACGACAGGAGCTGATATCCAATCTAACCGTTCGAATTTTTGGGCCACGTCTTTATCAGACATTTCTACGGGTATACTTTCTAGTGCGGTGTCCATAATGCTGCGGACAGTTACACTGGGGTTGCAGGTTAATAGGTCAGCTAATCTTACTCCGCCTAGCACGTGGTCTTGGCGGTCTACGACATATAAGGTATCGGTAGAATCGGGCAGGTTTCCTCGTTGGCGCAAGTAACGTAATACCACTTCTATATTGACGTCAGGACGGAGAGTGACTGTATCGGTATTCATGATACTGCCAGCGGTATCATCAGGATAACTTAACGCTTGTTCCACACGATGTCTGTCTTGGCTTTTCATCGACTTGAGTACTTTTTTGTAAACCGTGTCAGGCAAGCTGCGAAGAATATAAGCGAGATCGTCGGTGTCCATGCCAATGGTGGCTTGGGCAAGCTTTTCTGGTGTCATGCTGCTGATAAGAGAATCTTTTAGTTCTTCACCTAATTCGTCAAGAATTTCACCTGCATACTGTTGATCAATTAATTGCCAGAGAACTTGTCTATTTTTTGGGGGAGATGATTCGAGTATTAGGGCAACATCATTAGGTGACATGGTATGTAACATGTTACGAGCATGAACAAACATACCGCTGTCGAGTGCTTGAGCAAGTTGATTAAGTCGTTGTTCTGTTACTTCACTGTCTAGGTATTCTTTACCCATGTATTGACTTCCTCTTTAACACACTATACTCGTTTAATGATTTACCGGTGTTATTGCTCTGGTGTATTGGGCTCATTCAAAAGGACATGTAATCAAGATCCATAGCTGTATTCGCGGCTTGCTTGTTCATGTCTACGTAATACCAATCCCATTAAATATCTGGTCAGTTCAGAGCCTCTCAGGTTTTTCAATTCAAGGCACATTGATGTAGAAATGGTTGTTGCCTTTTAAATCGATGTAACACAGAAGTGGAATACCTGAGA
>NZ_JBSQBN010000216.1:0-2648 GCF_053850585.1 Shewanella sp. A22 | reverse complement strand
AGATAAAATCCCCCCGAAAATGGCATTGGGTAAAGCCATCCTTTATGCGCTGAATCAATTTGAAAAGTTCAGGCGTTACTTAGATGATGGCCGATTAACTATCGACAACAATCGCGCCGAACGGGCGTTAAAACCGTTTGTGATAAAGCGCTACGCAAAGAAGGGTTTAGCATTACTCGTTATCGCACTATTAAGTTAATGGCGCGATTGAAACTGGTGGTCACGCAACGTCTGGCTTATAAAGTCACCACAAAGCGTAAACACAGTGATAGCGTGGATGATAATTTGCTTAATATGAATTTTAATCCTGTTGGGCCAAACCAAGTCTGAGCTGGTGATGTGAGTTATCTTAAAACTGGCGAAGGTTGGTTATATCTTGCAGTTGTAATGGATTTGTATTCTCGCAGAACCGTCGGCAGGCATATCTCTAAGCGCATGACGAGAAGCTTATAGTTGAGAAAGCTTTTTTGAAGGCTTACCACTTGCGAAAACCACCAAAGGGCTTAGTGTTTCATAGCGATAGAGGTTCTCAATATACCAGTAAAGGCTATCGGCGCTTATTAACCAAACTTGACTGCCGAGTAAGCATGGGGGACGTGGGAGCGTGTTGGGATAATGCTGTTGTGGAGCGATTTTTTGGTAGTTTGAAACACGATTGGTTATTAAAAGTACCACAGCCAACTCGTCAACATATGCGTGATGATGTGGCGAAATATATGAAATATTACAATGTAGAACGGCTGCACTCGGCAAATGCTGATCAGTCACCGATTGATTTTGAAATTTTTTTTAGAAAAGTGTCCGGTTGGACTTGACCAGAACAAGAATTAGGTTGTACTTTTCATCAATAGCGGCTAACTGTTCGAATGATGCATGCATCGGTATTATTGAAGCGGGGTGAAAGTGTAATGAATGTTTCTTTTAAAGTAGGTTACGGCTCTCCTGGTGCTTTTAATACTGCTTTTAGAACCTATTTTGGTAAAACTGCTACTGATTACTGTGGGAAACCTTGCAGTGATAAATTATAACGAGTCAGATTTTAAGGTGAGAGTGTAGAATGAACTTATTTCAACGACAGTATAAAATTATTACTCTTGCTGAAGAAGTAGAGAACTTTCTTGCCACGGAAATCAAAATTGGAAGTGTATTTGAATACATACCAGTGTCAGCCGTTAGTCATTACATTGCTAGGTTTTATACTGATGAGTTTGCAGGTTATGACCGTAATACTCGCTGCCTAATGGCAATGGCTTATTGTGCTGCGCAACTGCCAGATGACCGTAGCGATGTGGAGAACCTTGCTTTTTATGTTATAAAACAAGTAAGTTACAGCTATCAACAACTTACTTCTTTAGTAGAAATTGCCTCTCAAAAAACATTTTCAAAAAACATGGTTTGATGAGTTTGTTAGTCAAATGATTATAGCTTTCTGTAGGGGTATTGCGGTGGTCACCGTTCTAGATTTTATATTGCAGAACATAAAGACTATGGTAAACCGAAATGAATATACTGCGATTGAGCTGCAACATTAACTCATTTTGGGGCGTGCGACGTGAAGTCGTATGAAGCGCTGTTCACCGCTTAACGAGTGAACCATCTGTATCACCAGATGAACCTAGGGCTCTGAATAAAGTAGCGAGCCTGACAATGTAACAAAGTCTATCGAAATAGGCGGGAACTGAATCGTGAGAGGAAGCTCCTCCTGATAACCACATAAATCGGGTAAGTGCTACGGAGTCAGTATGATGAACAGGTTGCGGTAGGAATGAGCATTACTGCTCACCCCCCGCACAGTTCTGAACGTGCGCTACTAAGGCATCCGGCTCCTACCTTGGGTGTTTGGCGTAAAAGCGCTGTTCCGGATAAGGGTGAACGATCTTGGGTTTCGGTAACCAATATTTGATGTAGTAGTTATAGCGTTCCCATGTCATGCGATGCCTTTGACTACGTCGCCTTAGACTCTTTAACCAAAGCTTCTTTACTTCCTCTACAAATTGGCCGATACATTTTGAGTTAAAAGGCACACCATAATAATTAATGTGGCCCTGTATTACTCGTTTCAGCCAACGCCCCGCCTCCCAAGGCTTGTCATGAAGACGCTTGCGAAGCTCAAGTTTAATTCGCTTGAGATGGGATATTTGCCTTTTCCGCATCGTTTTCCGCTTTACTACGACTTCTCCTGACTGCTTTCTACCAAGATAATGTGTGAAACCTAAAAAGTTAAACGTTTTATACCATTAATCCGCATTAAATTATGATCGTAACCGTCTAGCGAACCACACCTACTGTTTAACATTCCAGGGTAACAAGCTATCGATATTGGGTTCTGGTTTACACAGTTCATCAAGGCAAACCATGATGTAATCAAAGTAAGCGTCCGGGCAACTACACCTACCTTTTAAAATTCCATGGTAACAGGCTGTCTATATCCGGTGCTGGTTGGCACAGTTCATTAAGACAAGCCATGATGTAATCAAATGGTAATAAGCCATTTACCTTTGCGGTTTCCACAATGCTGTAAAGCGTGGCACTAGCATGAGCCCCATTAGCTGTCTGACTGAATAACCAATTTTTTCGGTTATGTTGATATCAACATAACCGAAATTATGTGCAGTTCCCCGTTATGTGCAGTAACCCCACCTTTGCTG
>NZ_JBSQBN010000215.1:0-2849 GCF_053850585.1 Shewanella sp. A22 | reverse complement strand
CAGATGCTGGAGGTAGAGTAACGCAGGAGCTTGTTACCGAGGATCACTATTCGCTTCAATCATCTGCCTTGCCTACAGCACTTTGAACGCCCGCTGAAAGACCACATATTTAATAGGATTGGTATAATGCTTATCCTGCGGAGCCAAAAATCACCTCAGTTTTTGAATTTAACCATAACGGGTGTTTCATCATTACCTTACTGAACATTCGACCTTGTAAGTAGTGGTTAAGCCACTGGCGTAAATTGGGATAAGGAGATTGTAGGTACCATTGTCGCTCTACCCTAGCAAATTGGCGTATGTACGGCATTAACGCAAGGTCCATTAAGCTAGGTTGATTAGACATTAAATATTGATGCTGACATAACCTATTCTCTAACTCTGCCAAATATCGTTCACATTGTTGTCTTTCAGCGATTAATGAAGGTTCATGGTAGCGCTTAGCACAACGATACTTCTCTAAATACCGTTTAAACTCATTATCAAAAATAGCAATAATAGATAACATGTCAGGCAATGCGTTTGGCACATTTTGATTAAGATAATGATGGGGGTCTGTTTTTGTTAACGCCCAGAGCATAATGGATAAACTCTCATCTATAACCTGATTTTCTGTGGTGACCAGCACAGGAACGGTACCTTTAGGTGAGGCTAGCAGCATTTCTGCAGGTTTGTGGCTTAACACTATGTCGCGTAATAATACTTGTTGGCCTGACGCATAAATGGCTAATCTTGCCCGCATTGCATAGGGGCAATTTCTCAACGAATACAGTATCGGTAATGCCATTGTTGGTCCCATTATTTCTTAGTTAGCAAGCTCAGGTAATTAATTGATGGTGTCGCGGTATCATTAATTTTACCGCTGATGATAACATTTTGGTTACTTTGATTATGTACAAAACTTGAACTATCTAAATTCACAGGCAATACTGAGTTAGTGAATGCAAATCAATAGGCCCTAATGATTAATAAAACAAACATTGATAAAGAAATCACTTTCCTTGCCAGATCAAAAAAGCTTACTTGGGTTGCTATTCCCTTAGTCACTGTACTGTTGTTTTTTGCCGGGAAAAGCAAATCCCTTTACGAAGATTTGTTTTCTGATTGGCTTAATGAGTGCAGAATTATCATTCGAGTGACAGAGCCAACACCCGTGTTATCACTTAAAGGTGTTAATAGTCCTCTATCTCATTTTGTGGATATTGCCATTTTTACATATGGCACACCACCAGACGCATTAAATTTACACATTGCAAGTGAGCAACAGGTCATGAGAAATGCCACGCTGCTCCCCCCAATTAATAGTCAATCATTATTAGAACATCCATTTTCGGGCAATACTTGTCCACCTATAGATGCAACAGGGCTTTGTGTTTCAACGAGTGTTGCAAACAAACATGATTTGTACCAAGACTTAAGAGTGTTACTTCGCCCATTTAATCAGCATTATCAACCCATTTTTCGAGTATTACTTGAAAGTGAAAAACCTGAAGACGCCAATATACAAGCTTTTGTTAAAGGTCAACTTTTAGACTCAAACGATTCTGCCTGCATGGTTAGCAGAGGTACATGGTTAAATTACTGGGTTTGGGCTTCGCCGATATCTAGGGTTCTGTTAGTTATTATGTTTTTTATTATCCTAGCGGCACTTGCTGAAGCCATTAGACATTATTTAAAAGAAGAAAATAAATGAAAATTTTTAGCCCGATAAATCTTATCCTTTTTCTCGCTTTTATGATGATGGCCATTAATGCATATGCTCAACCACAAGCTATCAATTTAAAAGCGATGTTGTTTGACCACAATAAGAGCATTCCGTTTCCTAAGGTGAATATCACAAATACTCCTGGGCCTAATGCACCGACGGAAGGGATTATCTGCGAGTCGCAAGTTGACGATTATAGTGGCGAAGCTAACTGTTATATTAACAACAATATTTGTCAAAAAGACTCCCCCTTAAGAGTTAAATATACAGTGAATTTTTCTGAAGAAGAGTTTTACATACCGGATCCGAGCAGACATATTGATGTATTTGTTAGGGGGTGTTCATTTGTCACGCCTCCAGAGTCGCATACTGTGACATATCAACATAGTCGCCATCATCGTTACAATACTCAATTAGCTTACTTAAACAAGCTACTGCAAAAACAACATGGAAAGGATATTAACGATATTCTCATGGTATTGGTGAGTGATACAGAATCGACACTTACGAAAGGCTCGATAGGATTAGAGCTCTCTCCTTTAGAAACAGTAAGAGCGAGCTTGGAAGCATCGTCATCAGATTATAAATTAGCGCAACGTTATCCTAACGATTCGCCATATAGAAAGGCATTCTTGACTCGGTCGGCAAATTTCCAACATTTTTCTGTTCAAATATCGAATACTGTACTGAAGCACAGTATCGAACCCGTTATTCAAACCAATGCTGATATTGGCCCACAAAAAGAGACGATTGAATTTGCAAGTGGATTTCAACTTAAGGATTACTATAACAACATTAATTTACTTCAAAACAAACAAGCGTTGATTCATTCACAAATTTTATTTGGTCTGCCAGCTGAGGATGCTAAACCCATCATTAGCAGTATTTCCTCTTTGGCGAACAAAAAAGAACTTGATTCGGCTGCGGTAGATAACCTCGAACAACTAGTCTCGTTACTGCAACAGCAAAATATACAGTAGTTTACTCACCCAAATGGCAACGGTATTATACCAATCCCATTAAATATCTGGTCAGTTCAGAGTCTCTCAGGTTTTTCAATTCAAGGCACATTGATGTAGAAATGGTGTTCCCTTTTAAATCGATGTAACACAGAAGTGGCATACCTGAGAGACTCCATTCTGGC
>NZ_JBSQBN010000214.1:0-2873 GCF_053850585.1 Shewanella sp. A22 | reverse complement strand
ATGGCGGTCAGATGCTGGAGGTAGAGTAACGCAGGAGCTTGTTACCGAGGATCACTATTCGCTTCAATCATCTGCCTTGCCTACAGCACTTTGAACTCCCGCTGAAAGATCACATATTTAATAGGATAGGTATTACTCTCAAAAAAATAGGATAAACAACTGAGTTATTTATCCTATTTTTGTTATCAAGATTGACGTTTATTTCATTGTAGCAAATACGCGGTCTGCTGCAGCTAAGGTCAATTCAATTTCAGCATCGCCATGGGCCATTGATAAGAAACCTGCTTCATAGGCACTTGGTGCTAAATAAACGCCTTCATCTAACATGCCATGGTAGAAGTGACGGAAGTGATCCATGTTGCATTTTGTGACTTGGGCAAATGAGGTCATTGGGTTGTTATCTTCAGTGAAGAAGAGACCAAACATACCACCCACATAAGTGATGTTTAATGGAATGCCATGTTTGTCTGCTGCGGCTTTAAAACCTTCGGCAACACGCTTGGTTTTGTCTGTAAGCGCTTCGTATAAACCCGGTTTACACAATTCATCCATTTGCGCTAAACCAGCGGTCATTGCAATGGGGTTGCCTGATAACGTACCCGCTTGATAAACCGGACCCGTTGGAGCAATAAACTGCATCACGTCTTTACGGCCACCAAACGCGCCGACAGGCATACCGCCGCCAATAACCTTACCTAGTGTGGTTAAGTCTGGCGTAACGCCGTAGTGACCTTGTGCTCCGCTCATAGATACACGGAAACCTGTCATCACTTCATCAATAATCAATAGTGCACCAAACTCATCACATATGGCACGTAAACCCTGTAAGAAACCTTCAACAGGTGGAATACAGTTCATGTTGCCAGCAACGGGTTCAAGAATGATACACGCGATATCTTCTGGGTGTTGCTCGAATATCGCTCGTACAGAATCGAGGTCATTATAAGTTGCTGTTAATGTATGTTTTGCGAAGTCTTCTGGAATACCTGGAGAACTTGGCTGGCCTAATGTTAAGGCGCCAGAGCCTGCTTTTACTAGCAAACAGTCGGCATGGCCATGGTAGCAACCTTCAAACTTTAAAATATTGTCACGGTTAGTAAAACCTCGAGCTAAACGAATCGCACTCATGGTGGCTTCTGTGCCTGAACTCACCATACGAACTTGTTCCATCGATGGCACCATTGAAATGACTTTTTCAGCCATTTTGACTTCAAGTTCTGTTGGTGCGCCAAATGAGAGGCCGTTTTCGACAGCCGCTAACACAGCTTGACGAATTTCAGGATGATTATGACCTAAAATCATCGGTCCCCATGAACCGACATAGTCGATATACTTTTTACCATCAGCATCAAAAATATAAGCGCCATCAGCTTTTTCAATGAACAATGGTGAACCACCCACACCATTAAAGGCTCTTACAGGTGAGTTAACGCCACCAGGAATGGTTTTTTTAGCCTGTTCAAATAAAACTTCGGAACGGGTCATGTTTAATCCTTAATATTGTGCGCCAATTATCTATCGGCTTTACGTGAATACCAGTTTACTGGGCACTCATACTTTTCGAGTTGGTTTTCAACTCCAAGTGTTAATGCAAAAAGTGCCATACGAATTAGCAAGCCGTTGTCGGCTTGTCTAAAAATAGCCAAGCTTGGATGGCTGTTTAAATCATTGTCGAGTTCATTTGCTTGCGCACGTGAATCTCGAGGTAACGGATGCATAATCACCGTATTTGATTTGCAATGCTGCGTATAAATATTGTGATTTAAGCGAAACTTACCTCGGTATTTATTGGCTTCTTCCTGTGAAGGAAAGCGTTCTTCTTGAATGCGAGTCAGATACAGTATATCTGCTTGATGCAAATTACCTTCAAGTTGTTCTGTTATTGTGATCTTATGGCCAGCATTTTCAATGTCGGCGATCACATAGTCAGGCATTGCTAGCTCACTTGGGGATATCAATGTGAACTTAATGTCTTTATGCATACAAAGTAAGCGAGATAATGAATGCACGGTACGACCATATTTTAAATCGCCAACCATCGCAATGTGCATACCATCGATGTCCATACCAGCATGGCTTAGCTCTTTCTTTATGGTAAATAAATCTAGCAAAGCTTGAGTTGGATGCTCGTTAGGGCCATCGCCACCGTTAATTACGGGAACACGACTTCCTTCTGCAAATTCTTTAACTGAATAAGCATCAGGGTGGCGCATGGCAATCACATCAGAATACGTTGATAGCACTCTAGCTGTGTCATATAACGACTCGCCTTTTGACAGTGATGATGAAGCCATCCCTGTGGTTTCACGCACATGTCCGCCAAGCAAGTTAAAGGCGCAGCCGAAACTGACGCGTGTACGCGTGCTGGGCTCAAAAAACAAGTTACCTAAAATGGCACCGTCTAATACTTTGGTGCGTTTTTCACGCAATGCATAAGGCGTCATTTTGTTTGCGACGTTAAAAATAGTATTAATTGAATCAAGATCTAACTGGTTTACTGAAAGGATATGTGAACCTTCGAACTGCATCATCAGCCTGATTTCCAAAGTGTTGGGTAAAATATCCATCAAAACAGCATGCTATTTTACCGTTATTTTATAGGGTATTTATCGATTTTTTTATAATGTGGCTGAGGCAAAATTGTAGCAGAAAATAAAGTGCAGATAAATATAATACCAATCCTATTAAATATGTGATCTTTCAGCGGGAGTTCAAAGTGCTGTAGGCAAGGCAGATGATTGAAGTTAATAGTGATCCTCGGTAACAAGCTCCTGCGTTACTCTACCTCCAGTATCTGACCGCCATGGATGGTGGGAATGTGTTATTTTTTATGGAAAAAAATAGACCATGCAGTCGTATTTTGAAAGCATCTA
>NZ_JBSQBN010000213.1:0-3014 GCF_053850585.1 Shewanella sp. A22 | reverse complement strand
GACAGCGTGATGAGTAACAAGCGAAAAAAGAAAGACTCATTTGGGTTGTATGGTTAAGTGACCAAGCGTATACGGTGGATGCCTTGGCAGTCAGAGGCGATGAAGGACGTAATAACTTGCGAAAAGCGTTGGCGAGCTAGTAATAAGCATTTGAGCTAACGATATCCGAATGGGGAAACCCAGCAGCATAAGCTGTTATCACTACATGAATACATAGTGTAGTGAGGCAAACCCGGGGAACTGAAACATCTAAGTACCCGGAGGAAAAGAAATCAACCGAGATTCCCCTAGTAGCGGCGAGCGAACGGGGATTAGCCCTTAAGTCTATGGGGTGTTAGTGGAATGTGTTGGAAAGCACAGCGGCACAGGGTGATAGCCCCGTACACGAAAACTAACCGTAGATGAAAACGAGTAAGGCGGGACACGTGACATCCTGTTTGAATATGGGGGGACCATCCTCCAAGGCTAAATACTCCTGACTGACCGATAGTGAACCAGTACCGTGAGGGAAAGGCGAAAAGAACCCCTGTGAGGGGAGTGAAATAGAACCTGAAACCGTATACGTACAAGCAGTGGGAGCGGTACTTGAGACCGTGACTGCGTACCTTTTGTATAATGGGTCAGCGACTTACATTTTGTAGCGAGGTTAAGCGAATAGCGGAGCCGTAGGGAAACCGAGTGTTAACTGCGCGTTTAGTTGCAAGGTGTAGACCCGAAACCCGGTGATCTAGCCATGGGCAGGTTGAAGGTTGAGTAACATCAACTGGAGGACCGAACCGACTTATGTTGAAAAATGAGCGGATGACTTGTGGCTGGGGGTGAAAGGCCAATCAAACCGGGAGATATCTGGTTCTCCTCGAAAGCTATTTAGGTAGCGCCTCGAGCGAATACCATTGGGGGTAGAGCACTGTTAAGGCTAGGGGGTCATCCCGACTTACCAACCCTTTGCAAACTCCGAATACCAATGAGTACTACTCGGGAGACAGACAGCGGGTGCTAACGTCCGTTGTCAAAAGGGAAACAACCCAGACCGTCAGCTAAGGTCCCAAAGTGTATGTTAAGTGGGAAACGATGTGGGAAGGCTTAGACAGCTAGGATGTTGGCTTAGAAGCAGCCATCATTTAAAGAAAGCGTAATAGCTCACTAGTCGAGTCGGCCTGCGCGGAAGATTTAACGGGGCTAAACATACCACCGAAGCTACGGGTGCATGCCATTAGGTGTGCGCGGTAGAGGAGCGTTCTGTAAGCGGTAGAAGGTGAAGGGGTAACCCACACTGGACGTATCAGAAGTGCGAATGCTGACATGAGTAACGATAAAGGGAGTGAAAAACTCCCTCGCCGAAAGACCAAGGGTTCCTGTCCAACGTTAATCGGGGCAGGGTGAGTCGACCCCTAAGGTGAGGCCGAAAGGCGTAATCGATGGGAAACAGATTAATATTTCTGTACTTCTGCTAACTGCGATGGAGAGACGGAGAAGGCTAGGCTAGCGCGGCGTTGGTAGTCCGCGTTTAAGGTGGTAGGCAGTGAACTTAGGCAAATCCGGGTTCACCTCTTAAGAGAGAATGCCGAGAGCTGATGACGAGTCACTAAGGTGATGAAGTAGTTGATGCCATGCTTCCAGGAAAATCTTCTAAGCTTCAGGTTAGTAGAAATCGTACCCCAAACCGACACAGGTGGTCGGGTAGAGAATACCAAGGCGCTTGAGAGAACTCGGCTGAAGGAACTAGGCAAAATGGTACCGTAACTTCGGGAGAAGGTACGCTGCTGTTGGTGATGGGACTTGCTCCCTAAGCTGACGGCAGTCGCAGATACCAGGTGGCTGCAACTGTTTATCAAAAACACAGCACTGTGCAAAATCGCAAGATGACGTATACGGTGTGACGCCTGCCCGGTGCCGGAAGGTTAATTGATTGGGTTATCTTCGGAGAAGCTCATGATCGAAGCCCCGGTAAACGGCGGCCGTAACTATAACGGTCCTAAGGTAGCGAAATTCCTTGTCGGGTAAGTTCCGACCTGCACGAATGGCGTAATGATGGCCACGCTGTCTCCAGCCGAGACTCAGTGAAGTTGAAATTGCGGTGAAGATGCCGTATACCCGCGGCTAGACGGAAAGACCCCGTGAACCTTTACTATAGCTTGGCACTGAACATTGAACCTACATGTGTAGGATAGGTGGGAGACTTTGAAGCTTGGACGCTAGTCTGAGTGGAGTCAATCTTGAAATACCACCCTTGTAGTTTTGATGTTCTAACCGCGGCCCCTTATCGGGGTTCGGGACAGTGCCTGGTGGGTAGTTTGACTGGGGCGGTCTCCTCCCAAAGAGTAACGGAGGAGCACGAAGGTTGGCTAAGTACGGTCGGACATCGTACGGTTAGTGCAATGGCATAAGCCAGCTTAACTGCGAGACATACACGTCGAGCAGGTACGAAAGTAGGTCATAGTGATCCGGTGGTTCTGAATGGAAGGGCCATCGCTCAACGGATAAAAGGTACTCCGGGGATAACAGGCTGATACCGCCCAAGAGTTCATATCGACGGCGGTGTTTGGCACCTCGATGTCGGCTCATCACATCCTGGGGCTGAAGTCGGTCCCAAGGGTATGGCTGTTCGCCATTTAAAGTGGTACGCGAGCTGGGTTCAGAACGTCGTGAGACAGTTCGGTCCCTATCTGCCGTGGGCGTTGGATGATTGAAGGAAGCTGCTCCTAGTACGAGAGGACCGGAGTGGACGAACCGCTGGTGTTCGGGTTGTTATGCCAATAGCATTGCCCGGTAGCTACGTTCGGAATCGATAACCGCTGAAAGCATCTAAGCGGGAAGCGAGTCCTAAGATGAGTCATCCCTAGAGCTTTAAGCTCTCTAAAGGGCCGTAGGAGACTACTACGTTGATAGGCAAGGTGTGTAAGCGTTGTGAGGCGTTGAGCTAACTTGTACTAATGACCCGTGAGGCTTAACCATACAACCCAGATGGGTTTTACTGACCTTAGTGTTAGAATAGAGCGCTTAAGCAGTGCGAG
>NZ_JBSQBN010000212.1:0-3051 GCF_053850585.1 Shewanella sp. A22 | reverse complement strand
CGCCTTCTTTGAGGATGTTGATAATTTGGCTTTCAGTAAAACGTGTCTTTTTCATGTAATTCTCCATTTGGTTTAGTGTAAATGGAAAACTCTATTTAAAACATTCTGACTTTAAGGGAGGGTTACAAATAGAGAAGAGCACCACCGATATGCTGGTGGTGAGTATCGGCATATCGCTATGTGCTGTCACATGGAACTATATTTATAATATTTGGTTCGATAAGTTATTAGGCAGTGACAGAGTGACGCGTAATTTATCAACTCGGATTGTCCATGCGATGTGTTTCGAAGGAGGCTTGTTAGTGGTAACCCTCCCAATGGTGTCGTGGTATTTAAGTTTAAACCTTATTGATGCCTTAATGCTTGAAGGAGGGGTATTGGTGTTTTTCTTGGTTTATACTGGTGTATTCAATTGGGCCTACGATATTTATCAACCCTACCAGCGCTGGTTTGGTAAAATGTTAAGCATTAGCTGAAAGACTTTACGAGGGCGTCGATGCAATGTCGACTTCACTATGGCATCATTACTGAGTTTTTTACCCCTGCAGGATGCCAAGCGAAATGCATTATCGATTAACTGTATTGTTATTTACTGTGTTTGTCTTGATGCTCCCGATCCATTTTGCGCGAGCAAATATTTTAGCGCCTTTTACCAGCGATGGTTGCAGTGCGTTTCCTAATGGGACTTTCGAGCAAAGTGAATTATGGTTAGCGTGTTGCCAAAAACATGATTATGACTATTGGAAGGGCGGTACATTTGATGAACGTCTCGCATCTGATAAGGCATTGCGTATTTGTGTCGCCAAAGTTGGACATCCGCAAATTGCTTTACTGATGTTGGCTGGTGTTAGAGTAGGTGGTACGCCTTATTTACCGACAAAATTTCGTTGGGGATATGGTTGGCCGTATCCAAGGCGTTATGGGATATTAACTGATGAAGAAAATAAACAAATAGAGCGATTATCTTCAATAGCAAAGTAGGCTAGGTATTTAGTTGATTTATATCGACTACGACATGTCGACTGTACATCAATCTAGCCAAGATGTTTCTATGGTGAACGATAGGAAGTTAAGATTATTCGAGATGTACTTCATTTACCGCTACAAGTATATCAATTCGTCGCTTATGTTGAAGCGGTCATCCCACGAGGTGCTAGGGCCTAGTCATTAAACAAGCAAATCTCAGTTTTTCATGCGGATAAATATAATAGGTTTCGCCATTTCGACAAGATAATATAGACTCAAGCGTTTTACCGGATGGATACGCAACACAATGAAGCATTCGGATAATGGCGTACGTGCCATAGCCATACTTGAGGCATCTAAAGGCTTACTCGCGTTACTCGTCGCAGTTGGTCTGCATGTGTATGCAGGCCAAAATTTGTCTGCATTAGCAATTGAACTCATTACGCATTTACACCTAAACCCTGCAAGTCATTACCCTGGTATTTTTATTTCTGCTATGGGCGAGGTGTCGCAATCGAGCCTGACCTTAATGGCATTGGGGGCTGCCGCATACACCTCTGTGCGGTTTATCGAAGCCTATGGCTTGTGGCATAACATGCGCTGGACTCAATGGTTTGCTCTGCTTAGCGGGGCAATATATCTACCTTTAGAAATTTACGAGATGATAAAATATATTAATGTGCTTAGCGTAATGGTATTGGTGATCAATGTAATCATAGTAGTGTACATGTATTGGGTGTTATTTTCTGATCGCGTTGAGCGTTAGTTACAAAATTGTGAACGATTAAATAGATTGTAAATTAAATTATTAATAGATTTTAATGAAATAGGCTTGATCCAAAATATTGCAGTGATAGTATAAATATACTCACATTTAAGCGATATGAGCGTATAAAGGAAAGTGAACAGCACTTCAATATTTAACACGTATTGCTGTTCCGATTCGAATTTTTTTCAGTATAAATTGTGGTGAAAACTATGGTGTGTTATCAGCAAGGGATATCACCATTAAATATATTAAAGCCACTTTTATACTGTTATTTATCATTATTTTATATAAGCACGCTGTATTGTTGTAGTGAATTAATCCACATATTTGAGGAGTTAACATGACAGACATCGATATTGGTATCAACAAAGACGATCGCCTAAAAATTGCTGAAGGGTTAAAACGTTTATTAGCGGATTCGTACACACTTTATTTACAAACTCATAATTTCCACTGGAATGTTACTGGTGTCCATTTTCGCGAATTACACCTAATGTTTGAAGAGCACTATACCGAGTTAGCGGTAGCGGTAGATGATATTGCTGAGCGAATTCGTACTTTGGACGTGGCTGCGCCAGGCACCTACAAAGAGTTTGCGCGTTTAAGTTCAATTAAGGAGGTTGAAGGTGTTCCAAGTTCTGCTGATATGGTTGATTTATTGACCAAAGGGCATGAGCAAGTGGTCAAAACATCCCGTGAAGTACTTAAATTAGCGCAGGCTGCAGATGATGAATCAACAGCGGCATTAGTGTCTGATCGTATGCGTATACATGAAAAAACCGCTTGGATGTTAAGAGCTACGCGTAAATAATATTATTATTGATTAAATCTTAAGATAGAAACTCAAACCGCTGGCAATTTGCTAGCGGTTTTTTTTACAATATTATAAACGAAATGTGTCGATTCAAAAGATTAAAAACGATAATGTAGCATTTTTATTTTTTGATTAAGTCAGAGTGACCAATAACTTAGCCCTTACCGAACTTGCCATGCATTTGCTTGCGCAGCGAAATACGGTAACTCCTCATTCTCATTATGATCCTGTGGTTCCTCAAAGTATAGACGAAGCGATTAATGTCCAACAATTGATGATGGGTCTTATACCAATCTCATTAAATATCTGGTCAGTTCAGATTCTGGCGGGTTTCAAAGTCCTTTATGCTTCGTTATATGCTTTCAAAATACGACGGCATGGTCTATTTTTTTCCATAAAAAATAAGACATTCCCACCCTCCATGGCGGTCAGATGCTGGAGGTAGAGTAACGCAGGAGCTTGTTACCGAGGATCACTATTCGCTTCAATCATCTGCCTTGCC
>NZ_JBSQBN010000211.1:0-3269 GCF_053850585.1 Shewanella sp. A22 | reverse complement strand
GACTCCATTCTGGCGGGTTTCAAAGTCCTTTATGCTTCGTTAGATGCTTTCAAAATACGACGGCATGGTCTATTTTTTTCCATAAAAAATAACACATTCCCACCATCCATGGCGGTCAGATGCTGGATGTAAAGTAACGCAGGAGCTTGTTACCGAGGATCACTATTCGCTTCAATCATCTGCCTTGCCTACAGCACTTTGAACGCCCGCTGAAAGATCACATATTTAATAGGATTGGTATAAATTAAAATCTTCGGATTTCATCGTTTAGTTCGAACAATCATTCACACCATTATTGGTCATAAGTGCTTATAATTTTAATAAGTGCGACCTTGTTAACAATATGTTGCTTATCGTTAACGACAAATTATTCTATATGCCATAATTAACTATTGGTAATGTATTTAGATTTGTTTGCGCTCATCTAATTTATGTTATTAACACTTCCCTCTCAGCATTGTTACCTATCATTTTGGTATCGGGATCATTTTTGCTCATACAAAACATGGAGCGCATTTTTGTATAAAAATTCAAACATGATAATTAAGACAATGAACTTAGCATTGGTAAGCTGGAGCTTATTAGTATTAGGGTTTATGTTGACCTTATATGTACAAAACAGACTATCAGCAGAACAATTTGCTTTCACTGAAGCTAGGGCAAGTATCAAAAAAGACATTGCGTTTAGAAACTGGGCCGCTTCCCATGGCGGCGTTTATGTACCTGTCAACGAGCACACGAAACCTAACCTTTATTTATCCCATATCCTCAATCGCGATGTCATCACACAAGATGGCCAAAGCTCACTCTGATGAACCCTGCTTATATTCTTTCACAAGTCACACAAGAATATGCCAATTATTACGGTACTAAAGGCCATATCACCAGCTTAAATCCACTCAATCCCAATAATGCAGCCGATCTATGGGAAACAAAAGCATTAACCAAAATGGAAAAAACATTAACCGAATACAAAGAGCTCACTAACATAGATGGCATACTTTATATGCGTGTACTTGAACCTATGGTCGTAGAAGAAAGCTGCTTAAAGTGCCATGCAGAGCAAGGGTATCATGTCGGTGATCTTCGAGGCGGAGTGTCAATCTCAATTCCGGTTTAACCATTTTACGATAAAATGTTTCACCAATTACTCTACGCAAGCCTGTTTCTATTAATGCTATGGTGTATTGGTTGCGCGGCAATCGTACTTTACAAAAATAGAGCACAAAAATATTGGTTTGATAAGCAAAATGATTTTAAGCAATATTTATATTCTTTAGTAGAAATGATTGAAGAACGTGATAGTTACACTGCAGGGCATACTCGTAGAGTAGCCGATTATGCAGTTCGTATTGCCAGGGCGTTAAAACTCAATGACGCAGAAATAGATAACCTTCATCGAGCGGCGATGGTTCACGATATTGGTAAAATCGCGACACCTGATTCAATTTTACTTAAGCCTGGTAAACTCAATAAAATTGAATTGGGGATGATTCAACAACATGCAATCTCTGGGTATCAGCTACTTTATAAAATTAATACATTTGCTGATATTGCTAATATCGTTCGCTCACACCACGAAAAGTACGACGGTTCTGGCTACCCTGATGGTTTAAGCGGCAGCGATATACCTAAACTCTCACAGATTATCGCAATAGCTGACGCCTTTGATGCAATGACAACAGACCGAATCTATAAAGGGCGTAAATCTGTTAAAGAAAGTCTCGTTGAAATAGCGCAACTTGCAGGGCACCAATTTGATCCTCAATACACCAACATCGCCATTAAGGCATTACAAAATGTTAAATTAGATAACAGCTCTCAAACTCAACAAAATATGACAGAGCAACAAAGACTTGCTTATTTTTTTAATGACCAACTTACAGGTCTGTTTAACCGTGCTTTTCTCGGTATGTTGTTGTCACCAGTTCTTGATCAAAACATGAAAATAAAACCAGAACAGATGCAATATGCGACCATTATTTATCTACAAAATTTTTCCATATTTAATCGCGAAAAAGGTTGGGAAAATGGAAACATATTGTTAACCCAAGTCGCCTCGGTGTTAATCGATATGTTGGCGACATCGCAATTATTTAGGATCCATGGTGATGAGTTTATTATCCTATCAGCACAGCCAATCGACATATTACCTTTAACAACACAGCTTTCAAAACTTACCATTAATCACTGCATTGAATATAAAATTGAGCAATTTGAAATCACAAACAAAATATTTTATTCCATTGATACTTTAGAAAAATACATGCATGACCAAAGCTTATTATCAACCAAATAAACGCTATTAATATACTCAACAATATTCTGCGCGGTATGGCTCTCGTAGTTGCCGTTAACGAATCTGTGCTTTTATAAATTGACATTGCACATCTCATCGTCATGAAACTTTACTGAATGTAATATGGCGCTATAATGGACGCAAACATGACACTACTAACAGATTAATGAAAAATAACATCGAAATAGTTGACCTTCTACGCCAGCGTATTCCGACATTCGAATGTAAGCCGGGTTGCCACGATTGTTGTGGACCAGTAACAACCTCTTCAGCTGAAATGTCACGCTTACCGGTAAAAACGGTTGCCCAACATGAAGCGGCATTAGACAATTGGAACTGTGTGCACCTTGGTCCCAATGGTTGCGAAGTGTATGAACAACGCCCATTAATTTGTCGCATATTTGGTACCACACCCCGCATGCCCTGCCCCGAGGGTTGTCGTCCAGATGAGATGATAGACTCTAAAACCGAGACCCAAATACATCATTACATTGCCAATACACGCCAAGTGTTGGTGTAAGCTATCCAACAAAGCGTATTAACTCTGCTAACGTCACTAAGCGTAACAAAGCACCATTAGTCCTTTTCTTAAAAAGGCTTTTTGCGAGTATTGTCTTTTATTCGCAACATTCATTACCCCCTAAGATAATACCAATTTCATTAAATATCTGGTCAGTTCAGAGTCTCTCGGTTTTTCAATTCAAGGCACATTGATGTAGAAATGGTTGTTGCCTTTTAAATCGATGTAACACAGAAGTGGCATACCTGAGAGACTCCATTCTGGCGGGTTTCAAAGTCCTTTATGCTTCGTTAGAAGCTTTCAAAATACGACGGCATGGTCTATTTTTTCCATAAAAAATAACACATTCCCACCATCCATGGCGGTCAGATACTGGAGGTAGAGTAACGCAGGAGCTTGTTACCGAGGATCACTATTCGCTTCAATCATCTGCCTTGCCTACAGCACTTT
>NZ_JBSQBN010000210.1:0-3302 GCF_053850585.1 Shewanella sp. A22 | reverse complement strand
TTCAAAGTGCTGTAGGCAAGGCAGATGATTGAAGCGAATAGTGATTCTATTTTGAAAGCATCTAACGAAGCATAAAGGACTTTGAAACCCGCCAGAATGGAGTCTCTCAGGTATTCCACTTCTGTGTACATCGATTTAAAAGGGAACAACCATTTCTACATCAATGTGCCTTGAATTGAAAAACCTGAGAGACTCTGAACTGACCAGATATTTAATGGGATTGGTATTACTGTTGGCTTGGTGTTCATTCTATCCTCCGAATTTACAATGTAAAATGAGCGGATTGAATAAAATGATTTAATCGCTATAATGCGACTTGTTTTAGGGGAGTAGCTAATCTTGTCACGCTGTTATGGCACACAAGATGTCTGTATCAACATAATTGGCCTCATGCCATGGTGCAAACAGTAGCACACTGTCAACCAGTGATGTTACCAAGCGAGACCTAAGCACAGTAACTGCATTAAGGGGTATGCGGTGGCTTGTGCTTAGTTATCATTTACCCCTAGGAATATCACATTGGAAGCTTTATTCGCCTCAACTCTTACTGTTGCCTTCGCTGAAATAGGCGACAAGACTCAATTATTAGCCTTACTACTGGCTGTGAGATTTCACAATAAAACCGCTATTATCTCAGGTATTTTGCTCGCCACATTATTAAATCATTTTCTTGCCGCATGGCTAGGTGAGTGGGCTATTGCGTGGATCGATCCCTTATGGGCGACTTATTTGGTGGCGGGGTCATTTTTTGCTATTGCATTGTGGGTCCTTGTACCCGATAAAATGGATGATGATGATAATCGCTTCTATAAACTAGGTGCTTTTGCTGCCACGTTTATGTTGTTTTTTATAGCTGAAATAGGTGATAAAACTCAAATTGCGACGGTAGTCTTAGCAGCAAAATACCAAGCATTGACATGGGTTGTCATCGGCACGACATTGGGAATGTTAATTGCTAATGTCCCTGTTGTGCTGGCAGGGCACTTAAGTGCAGACAAGTTGCCCATGAAACTTATTCATCGTGGTTGTGCAGTGTTGTTTGCACTACTCGGTGTGGCAACACTGATGTGGTAAAGGAGGTTTAATGCCAGATAGCCGAGTTCTTGATACCGATGCTGCCCGCGGATTACCTTGGGTTGTCGCGATTGCTTTTTTTATGCAGTCACTTGATGGCACGATTCTGAACACCGCATTACCGGCGATGGCCAACGATTTAAGCGAAAATCCATTGCGTATGCAAGGCGTGATTATCGCTTATATGTTAACGGTTGCTTTATTAATTCCGGCTTCAGGTTGGATTGCTGACCGCTTTGGCACTAAAAAGATCTTCTTTGGGGCGATCTTATTATTCAGTTTAGGCTCCTTGTTTTGTGCATTGTCTAACTCGTTAGACATGCTAATTGGCGCTAGGGTGATTCAGGGGGTAGGTGGCGCCTTGATGTTGCCTGTTGGGCGACTGGTGGTGCTGCGGGCATATCCACGTTCGGAATTAGTACGGATCATGGGCTTTATTACCATACCTGGTTTACTGGGTCCTTTGCTCGGCCCGACTCTGGGTGGTTGGATGGTGCAATACCTGACATGGCATTGGATCTTCTTGATCAATCTGCCTGTCGGTGTCATTGGTTGTTATGCCGTGTGGAAGTTTATTCCTGATTTACGGGGCAAGGAAAGATCGCGTTTCGATAGCGTCGGATTTTTATTGTTTGGGGCTGCGATGTTGTTGATTACCATCGCAATGGAAGGCCTTGGCGAGCTGCACTTACCGCACATACGAGTGATGTTGCTGTTATTTAGCGGTATGGCGTGTTTGATTGCATATTGGCTTCGTGCAGGACGGGTAAACAATCCATTGTTTTCGCCAAAGTTGTTCAATACCAGAACATTTGCAATTGGTCTTTTTGGTAATCTGTTTGCGCGCTTGGGCAGTGGTGCATTACCGTTTCTTGTGCCTTTATTATTGCAAGTTGCGTTGGGATATTCTCCATCTCTGGCTGGTATGAGCATGCTGCCGCTGGCCGCTGCAGCTATTATCGCCAAATCAGTGGCTCGCCCCATCATTGAACGCTTAGGTTATCGAATAGTGCTTACCGCTAATACCTTGGCGCTGGGGGTGATGTTAGCGAGCATGGGTTTGGTGAGTGAACAGACACCCTACTGGTTGTTATTAAGCTTGTTGGCTATTCTTGGCGCTATCAACTCGCTGCAGTTTACTGCGATGAATGCTGTGACGTTGATCGATCTCGATGATGTTAATGCCAGTAGTGGCAATAGCCTGTTGTCAGTGGTTGGTCAATTATCATTGAGCCTTGGAGTTGCTTGTGCTGGTGCATTACTTGGTGGTTTTAGCGTTGATGTCGGCAGTGATGTTGTGGGCAGTGATGTTGTGGGCACTGTGCTTGGGGCGTTTCAACTGACTTTTGTCACCGTTGGTATCATGACTATGCTTGCCGCAACCATTTTTTCGCAATTGCCCAAAGTTGATGGCCGTTAAGATAACCATTTGGGCCACCGTTTGACCGTTTTCCGTTGTCGATAGTGTGCTGCAATATTGCATCGACTTTAAACGTCACGATTCTAACGTTTTTGTGCAGTCAGCCACAATTTTCTTTATCTAGATGGCTAAAATGTAATCATACGTCGTTGTTGCTCATCAACATGCATATTTGATTATCTAAAATACAAAGGAGTCACGATATGGAAATGAAGAAACATGGTTTATCAATAGGTATAAACCGAATTGAAAATGTGTTTTGTGTGACATTGAAAGCGGTTGGTACATTAACCCACGAAGACTACCTTGTTATCACGCCAATGTTAGAAGGAGCGTTAAGCCAAGTAGATCAAGCTAAAGTAAGTTTGTTTTTTGATGCGACTGAACTTGATGGCTGGGATTTGCGAGCCGCTTGGGATGATTTAAAGTTGGGATTAAAACACAAATCTGAGTTTGAGAGAGTGGCAATATGGGGAAATAAGAACTGGCAAGAATGGGCCGCCAAAGTGGGTGGCTGGTTTATTGCTGGTGAAGTGAAATACTTCGAAAAACAAGATGATGCGTTGAAATGGCTTCGTTATTAACATCAGTGTAAATATTAAACCTGTAACGATTACTTTACTTAGCCTGAGTCCAGAACAAGTTATACCAATCTCATTAAATATCTGGTCAGTTCAGAGCCTCTCAGGTTTTTCAATTCAAGGCACATTGATGTAGAAATGGTTGTTCCCTTTTAAATCGATGTAACACAGAAGTGGAATACCTGAGAGACGCCATTCTGGCGGGTTTCAAAGTCCTTTATGCTTCG
>NZ_JBSQBN010000209.1:0-3546 GCF_053850585.1 Shewanella sp. A22 | reverse complement strand
CTCAGGTATTCCACTTCTGTGTTACATCGATTTAAAAGGCAACAACCATTTCTACATCAATGTGCCTTGAATTGAAAAACCTGAGAGACTCTGAACTGACCAGATATTTAATGGGATTGGTATAACTTGTAATAGGCCAACTATTGATACATCAACTCGCCTTGTGTGTAAAAATAATGATAAATTTGATAAATGTTAACACTAAGATTTGATTTTTATTGTATTTTAAATACTTACCCCAAATTCAGGTTAGAGATACGGCAGAAAAAGTTGTACTCATAAAGCACATAGCAAGTATAAAAAAAGACACTAAATGTGTCTTTTATTGATTGTGTTAACGCCAATAAGTTATAACGCTAACTTACTACTCGCTGTGAATAAACACGTTCACCTAGTGAGTTCAATATTTTGCACTCGCCTTCTAATACCGCAATAATCGATTTTCCTCGTCGAAATGACTCTGGGATCATCACGCGTCCAGTTTGACTGATAGTTAGCCCCGTCAGAACGGCATTAAACATTTCAAGGCCAACGGGTGCATCATAGTACAACACCGTTACGGTCGCCGAAGACTTTTGATCTGCAGCAGATTCAGATTTCATATTCGTACTCTCATTTCCAGCTTACTGGTTTAAGTGTAGAAATGATATTGATCATGTCGCTCATCAACACATCTCAGGATAAATGGACGAAACAATAGACTAACAATATTGAGTTCAACCAATAGAGAGCTCCTTTCTCTTATTTATATGGTTCGGTTACAAATAATAATTTAGCATTAAATTATATTATCGTTCCCCAACACTTTAAACTTAAATTTAACACATCTGATGTGTACTTAAATGATTTTGTTCTTGTAAATAGTGGGCTAGCACTAATATTTACACTATTTATGGTGTTACCAAGCCATTTTTGCGTTTCTTAATCGGTAAAATGAACATAACAAAAACCCATAAAAATAATAGTTGTTTAACGCCTGTTATATCAACTTGAACATTGTTTTTGAGTACAACCACCTACCCATCAATTGTTTATCTATTTTACCCCAATCCTCTTCTAGCAAGATGTCCAAGAGACTGTTTGAACACCTTTTATTATTCTTAGTCGAGGTTATTTATATAAAATTTAGACCCAGCACCTAAACACAACGACTTATTCCTGCTAGAATCGGCGTCAATTTTACGACTTCCATTTCCGAAATATAACGAGATTAAGATGGGCAGAGCATACCAAAACCGTAAAGAATCAATGGCCAAAACAGCCGGCCAAAAAACTCGACTTTATTCACGCTACGGCAAAGAAATTTATATTTGTGCCAAGCAGGGCGGCGTCGACCCTGACGGTAACCTTGCATTACGTGGCCTTATTTCCCGCGCGAAAAAAGATCAAGTCCCTGCACACGTTATCGAACGCGGCATCGAAAAGGCTCGTGGCGGTGGTGGAGAAGACTACGATAGCGCACGTTATGAAGGTTTTGGTCCTGGTGGTTGCATGGTCATCGTTGATTGTTTAACCGACAACGGCAAACGAACGTTTACTCAAGTGCGCCAAGCATTCGTTAAAAATGATGCAAAATTAGGCGGCCCTGGCACGGTTGGCCACATGTTCGATCATCAAGCCGTATTTGTATTCGAAGGTGAAGACGACGAAGCCATTCTTGAACTGCTTATGATGGCAGAAATTGATGTCACAGATGTAGAGTTAGAAGATGGCTTAATCAGTGTGTTTGCACCCATAACTGAATACAATAATGTTAGAACTGCACTAACAGAAGCGTATCCAGATATTGACTTTAAAATTGAGACGTTATCCTTTGTACCACAAACGATGACATCAATTAGCGGTGAAGATATTGAAGCATTTGATAAGTTTATTGCCGCACTAGAAGATTGTGATGATGTCCAAAACGTATATCACAATGCAGAAATTGACGAAGAGTAAACACTGTTAAAAATATGTCGTAGAAGCGTTAAAAGCACAAGTGCTGGACGCTTCGCGGCAATTAAAGACAACAAATAATAACAATAAAAAATATCTCAAACACTTTATAAAGTATCTCCCATTTTCAGTTTACTGCTTTAAATATCAGATTATTTTCACCTTTCATTTCAGTTATAGCAAAACATTCTGCTCAATGAATTTATCAAGTTCATCCGTATTAACGCTTCAGTCTTGAGAAAAATATCGTTGGATAAATACTCATTTCATGGCACTCTAAATACTAATAACTATAATTATACGTATGGCTTTTGCACATTAATTAACTCAACTCTAGTTTCTTATCTGGCACAAAGTATTTAAAGGATTAATCATTGCTAGCATTCATTAAAAATGAAGGTAAAAGTAACGGAGAATTACAGCAAACTCACGTTATATCCCTGTTTTCGCTCGTTGGAATGACGATGACTTTTATCATGGGAACCATTAGCTTATTTAACCAAGATCAACCACTAACAGTGATCTTGTTTATTGCCTGTATTATCTATTGTTTAGCCTACATTGCGCTGAGCAAATACAAAAAGCTTAAACTCAGTTCTTATATTACTATTTACTCATTGTATTTATTGATGTTTTATTTAGTATATGCAGGCGGTGTAGAGCAAACCGGTCCGTTGTGGATATTCATTGTAGCTCCAGTATCTGTTTATGTATTGGGACTGAGTTATGGGCTGGCTAATCTTTTATTTTTCTTAGCCGTTGTCACTCTTATTATGTTTTTCCCAACCGATATTATCCAACATGCTGCTTATTCAACTGAGTTTAGAATACGTTTAATATTGTCATTTTTAACCACCAGCTTTCTCTCTGCATTATATGAATACTCAAGAATGCTATCCTACAATAGTGCGTTGGAATTAAGCCAAAAATACCAACAACTCGCCTTATCTGATCCATTAACCAAATTAGCTAATCGACGCAATGCTTTGACGGTTTTACAGCAAGAAAAATCAAGAACATCAAGAAACGACGATCCCTTATCTGTTTTACTGTGTGACCTTGATCATTTCAAAATGGTTAATGATAAATACGGCCATAATTGTGGCGATATGATATTGACCGAACTCGCGCAAATATTTAAACAAAGTGTAAGACAACAAGATTGTGTTGCCCGTTGGGGAGGCGAAGAATTTCTGTTTATTTTGCCACAAACGTCGGCCGAACACGCTTTTATCATCGCTGAAAAAATTAGAATGAATGTACAGAAACACAAAGTCAACTTTCTCAAACAAGAGGTAAGCGTAACCATTAGTATTGGCATTTCACAATTAACTGATGATCAAAATATTGATGAGCTAATCAACATTGCCGACAGGTACCTGTATCAAGCTAAAAAGAATGGTAGAAACCAAGTGTATCCTCAGCAAACGGGACCAATAGCGACATAGCATGTTTAGAATAAACATTAATGTCGTTAATCTATCTAATACCAATCTCATTAAATATCTGGTCAGTTCAGAGTCTCTCAGGTTTTTCAATTCAAGGCACATTGATGTAGAAATGGTTGTTGCCTTTTAAATCGATGTAACACAGAAGTGGAATACCTGA